>PMIX01000226.1 GCA_003158395.1 Myxococcales bacterium
AACAATTTGGTGACTTCAGCGTCCGGCTCACAGGAAGTTTCGCCCTCACCCCCAAGCCCCTCTCCCGAAAGGGAGAGGGGTGACCCAGCGAACGCTTGTGTCCTCGAATCACGGATGGCCGTTTCATTCCGCCGTTGATCCGCTTAACGCCTATGACGGCGCACAGGATCCAAGCCGCCCGCCACCACGAGCGACGAGGTGACGCGACGCAAACCCGCGATTTCACAATGGGAGACAAATCGTCTTGTGACTAGGAAGACCGAGCACCACCCCGACGAACGCCCGCCCGCGCGAAACCTCCGCCCGTGGGGAGGGATTCACTCTCTCCCTCAAGATCGGTTTCACTCGGTGGCTCGGCAAAGGGGATCGGAGTCCCCTCCGCACGCCGGGAGAGAGACAAGGACATCAGTCGCAGGATCACGTCCTTGTATGAGAGCCCGCCCGCCTTCGCCGCACGGGAGAAACCGCCGGCCAGGTCGGAAAGATCACAATTGGGGTTTACGTCGATGACGTAGGGCGTGCCATCGGCAGATAGCCGGATGTCCATCCGGCCGTAGTCCCGCAGGCCTATGGAGCGAAAGGCGTCGAGGGCCGTCTGCGCCACCTTGTCGCGCAGATCGGACGACAGCCCTTCGCAGCGGACCGGCCGCGTGCCCTTGTACTCGACCGAATCCTCGACCCACTTGCCTTCGAACGACACGATCTTGGGCCGGTCCGCCGGCATGGCAGAAAAGTCGATCTCGAAGAATGGAAAGACCTGGAGCTCGCCGTCAACCCGTCCCAGCAGGGACACGTAGATCTCGCGTCCTTCGATGTACTCTTCGACCAGCGCGGGCTGGCGGTATTGGTCGAGGATGTGCAGCACGCCGGCGTCTAGGGCTGCTCGATCGGTGACCACCGACGCCCGGGTGATGCCAACTGAGGCGTCCTCGCGCGCCGGCTTGATGATGACGGGAAAGCGCAAGGCCAAGGAAGGCAAGTCGCTCTCCGCCGAAACCAAAGAGCCTTGCGGAACCGGAACGCCGCGGGCGCCCAGGATCTCTTTGACTTTCTCCTTGCGCAGCGCCAGAGACAGGGCAAAAGGCTCGGAACCCGTGTAGGGGATCCCCTCCAGCTCCAGGAGGAGCGGCAGCAGGCTCTCGAAACGGTTGTCGCCCTGGATCGACTCGCAGAGATTGAAGACCGCGGCCGGCTTGAGCGCACGCAACTCGCCTAGCGCCCCTGTCACGTCGCTGGTCACGCCCAGACCGGAGGCCTCATATCCGTTCGCGCTCAGGATGCGAACGATGTGGTCCGCTATCTCCTTCACATCCTCGCGCGCTTTGTTCTCGGGATCCGCTTCGGCTCCCTCGAAGTCGCGATTGTAGATGACTACGATCCGCGGCCTGGTCCGTGCCTTCACGATGCTTCCATGATTCTGGTGAGTGGCGCTGTCCAATTGCAACCGGGAATACGCACCTCTACTAGTTGTACACCAAAGTTCTTCTCAAACAAGCCGATGAGAGATCGCGCGACCACATCGAGGGGGGGCGCACTCCCGATCTGACGAACCAACGACGTAACACCCGCGGTCTGTAGGCCACAGGGGATGATGGTCGAAAACCCATCCAGGTCTGGGGAAAGGTTGAGAGCGAAACCGTGCGTGGCGATCCGCCGTCGCACGTGCACCCCGAAAGCACAAATCTTGTCGAATCCAGTCCACACCCCAGGGGTCGACTCGCGCCACTCGGCCGCGAGTCCGACGCCGGCAAGCCATTCGACGATGCTAATCGCCATAGCCTGCATGTGCGCGCGCACGCCCCGGCGTAGCCGAAAGATGGGGTAGCCCACGAGCTGGCCCGGCCCATGGAAAGTCACGTCGCCTCCCCGTGAGGTCTGGCACACGTCGATACCCCGGGCGCGTAGCGCAGAGATCGGAAGCAACACGTGGGCCGGGTCGGCGTGGCGCCCCAACGTGATCACGGACGGGTGCTCGAGCAGAAGCAGGATTTCCCGCCTGCAGCCGGCCAAGATTTCGTTCCGAAGCTGCTCCTGCAGTTCAAGCGCCCGCCCATAGGGAACCTGACCGAGCCACGTCCATTCGGCCACGGCATCCGCTTCGGGATGGCTGCCGTCGGCCACGGGGCCTATCCCTCGGAGATCTCGGCGAAGAAGTCCGCGTCGACGAATTCGACGTTGACGACGGCACCAATGACACCGATCCCGTGGCGGACGCAAGTTTCGGCCATCGCAGGACCATCCACCACTTCCACCGGCGCCCCGGACTGTTTCCATTCCGCGATGGCGTCGTCGGCCAACCGGCCGGCCAGCATGAGCACCCCTTCGTCCTGATTGCGGGCACGGATGCCCGCGCGCAACTCGCCCAGCGCGCGGCGGCCCGCAGCCGCGGCGCCTGGCCGCAGGGCGATGAGGCAGCGCGAGGGCCGGAAGCCCCGACCCCGCAAGGCCTCAAGGTAGATGGTGCCCTCGACCCGCTTGACAAAGGTGGCCGGGCCGAAGCCCTCACGCTGCAGAAGGACGCGAGTCACGGCCTCAAAGGCTGCCGGACTCAGGTCCGCCAAACGCTGCTCGAGGGCCGCCAGCGTTCGCTCGCGCAGGGCACGTCTAGCCTCGCCCAGAACAAACTCGGCTCGTTCGAGATCACTGTCTGCCGGCCGACGGGCCAGGGCGTACAGGCCACTGCCCGCGGGTCGCACGCGTGGGCGCTGGCCGGCCCGCAGCCGTTCCTTGCCCTCGGCCGCAAGGGCGGCTCGCATGACCCGCCAAGCCTCGTTGGGCTCTCCATGGATGAGCCGCCGGCGGACCGCCGCATCTGCGATCTGACGCACGTGCAAGCCGCGGCCAGGGGCTTGGCCTTTCAGAACCTCGATCGCCGCATCGATGGGCGAGGTGATCTTGCGTCCCTGCGGGGCGGGCGCCTCGGGCACGCCCTCGCCCGCAGGCGAGGGCGCTTGAGCCGCTCCTTCGCTGGGACCGGGTGCCGGGCCGGAGGCGCCTGGCCGCTCCGGCTTGGTGGCTGCTTCACCTGGGGAGGCGAGGGTTTCGTATCTACCTCTGTCGCTCTCGTCCTCCGGCTTCGCCTCCGCCTGCTCGTCATGCTCGACACTCTCGTCTTTTGGCGCCGCGCCCGCATCGCTGTCGTCGCCGATTGGTCCTTCGTCTCGCTCCTCCGCGTCGCTCTCGTCTCCGTCGCCTTCCAGCACACCACTCTCAGCCAACGCGGCCGCGCGCGCTTCGGGGGAAAGCGAACCAGTCTTGGGCTCCTCAGACGCTTCACCTGCCTCATGGTCTTCCACGCCTCCGATCGGGCTNNGCGTGTTTCACCCACAGCCGGCCGGCTGTCGCTCTTCTGGGTTTTCTCGGGCGTGACTTCGGGCTCGGGCTCGGGCTCGGCCGGGGCCTCTGGATAGCGCAGCAACCCGAAGACACCTGGCTTGACCCGCACGAAGGGACTGCCTGGGGCTTTCTTCACGGCAGCCGTGAGCTGGGTTTGCATAGTGACTTCGGGAGTTCGCCCCACGAAGGTCAGGAGTTTGCGCTCGGTGGCCTTCTCGGTGAGTTCCTTGAAGTGAAGAGGCCGACGCTCGCGCTTTAGAATCTCGAGGGCTGCTTCCAGAAAGGTCATGACGACCCCGTCTTTACCACAAACTCCGGGCGCGTGGCGTTGGGGTCTTTGTGGTCAGCAAGAATGGCGTTTTTTTGACGGCACCCGACGCAGGCGTTACGCGTGAGGAATGAGTTCTGCGCGTAAGATTGGAGTCCTTCTCGGAGGATTTTTGCCGGAACGGGATGTGTCCGTCCGGGCCGGCGAGGCCATCATGGCAGCTTTGCGCAGAGGGGGCCATGAGGTCCACCCTCTCTTTGTCGACCGCCACGTCGACATAGCCCTACGCCAGTCGGCGATAGACGTGGCCTTCTTGGCCGTGCGTGGCCGCTACGGCGCCGACGGCTGCCTTCAGGGCCTGCTGGAGATGCTTGCGATCCCCTATACCGGCTCTGGCGTGCTGGCCTGCGGTCTGGCGATGAACCGCGCGAAGACAAAAGACGTCCTGCGGTTGCATAATCTGCCCACCGCACCCGCCACCCTGATTCGTGCGCAGCAACAGGACAGCATAAGTCAGATTCACGGCACTCATGGGTTTCCCGTGGTCATAAGGCCGGTGGGTGCGACGCTGCTTTTCGGGGGCACCCTGGTTCGCGACGAGATGGAGTTGGAGGGCGCCCTCGACGACGTGTTTGGCCTAGACGACGAAGCGCTGGTTGAACGATTCGTGCAAGGCAGACCGATCTGCGTGCCAGTTCTAGACGGGCAGGCTTTGGGAGCCGCCGACGTGTGCCGAACCGGATCTTGGACCGCAGGGCAGTCGGACACCGCGCGCGGGCAGGAGATCTGTACCCCCGCCCGCCTGTCGCCCGCCCGCGAGGCTTCCGTGTTGCGCCTGGCAACCCAGGCCTACGAGGCCCTGGGCTGCGAGGGCCCAGCCTGCGTCGAAATGGTGGTCAGCGAACGCCTCAACGAGATCATCGTGGACGTGGATTCCGCGCCGCTGCTCTTGCCCGGAGCCCCCCTGCCCCGCATGGCGCGTGAAGCCGGGGTTGGCTTCGAGGATCTGGTCGAGGAGATTCTGGCGGGTGCGCACCTGCGCGCTCACGGCATACGACGCAATCGGCGCACGGTTCACAAGACGTTCGAGGGTCCAGACCGCCGGGCGAATGCGGCCCTCGCTGCCCATTGAGCGCACTCGAAGCTGGCTGCGCGGCCGGGTGGATGGCGTAGCCGGCGCCCGGCGATTCGGCTGCCTACGTCGGCTTGCGATGCCCACCGCGGGGGGCTCGTCATTCAGTTCGTCCGGTTGCGGGCCCGCTCCTGCGGTACCATGGTGTCGCTTGCCTGGTAAAGCCCGCCGATTTGTTGTCCTTGGGACCGCAGCCTTGGCGACCTCTGTCCTGGTGCCGGTCGGGATGGGATTGTGGCAGAGGGCCGTTGTACCGTGGTTTCGGGGGCACCTGGAACAGGCGCTCGGGCGTCACGTACGCGTGGAAAGCCTTGGGATAGGGGGAATGCGTACGCTGGTCGCACATGGCGTGGAGGTATTCGGGGCGCCCCCGTTTGATTCAGAGCCGATGGTGCGTGCCGAACGCATTGTCGTGCGACTGGGCGGCCCGGGACACGGATTCTGGGAGCCGGCCGAAGTGATGGCCGACGGCCTTGACGTCGAATACCTGCGCACTGGGGCCGCCGACAATCTTGTCGGTCAGCCGTCGGCGGCAGCTCCGTCGTCGGCATCCAGCCGTCGGCGCCTTTCCCTGCAAGCGCCTGTGGCGCTTGCAGTCCGAAGGGCGCGCGTTCACGGCGCAGTGGTCCTGCCGGGTGGACTGCGGGTCGCTTTTCGCACACCCGACGCCAGTTTCCAGCGCTCATCCCAGGGCACGGGATCGGCGTTGGTGCGGGACCTGGTCGTCGAGGTGGGTGGCGCCTTGACTCTGCGCTTGTCCGAGGTCGCGATAGAAGGCGTGCGGGGCGCGCCGGTGACTGCAACGGGCCGGCGGGCCAGCCTGGTCATCCCCGGCGGCGGCGTTCTGGTGGAGGACGCGACGGTCGAGGCCCGTTTCGCTGAGCAGGACGTGTCCATCGAGCTGCACAGGGACGATGGCGATGGCGCGTCCCCAGGTCTGCGGATCTCGGGTCGGACTGCGGGTGATGTGGCTGACTTGGAGGTGGAAGCACGCGGTTGGCCCCTGCGTGCGCTGGCTGTCGCGGCGGAACCGCGAGGTGTGGGATTGGGTCAAGCGCATGCCGACCTGCACGCCGTAGCGTCCCTCGACTTGGAACGACGGCGGGCTCCCTTTCAGCTGGACTGCGAGCTGCGCGGTGTGGAGGTCCACCACCCGGCTGTGGACCGGAGCCCCTGGCGCGACTTGGGCATGGAGATGCACGTCAGCGGCCAGGTGGCGACCGAAGCCGGCCGGGTCGACATCGAATCAGCCGAGGTGCGGGCGCTCGGCGCACATCTGAACATCAAGGGCTGGGCCGAGCTGCTGGGAACACCCCGGGGGGAGTTCAGCATCAGCACCCCACGTGCGGCACCCCTGCCTTGCGGCTCCCTGCTCGCCGCACAGGCCGAGCCCGTACAGCAGGCATTGGAGGGGCTCGTCCTCGGCGGAAACCTGGGGGTGGCCGTCGCCGTTTCTTTCGACGCCGCTGCCTGGGAAACTCTGTCTCTCGACGTCCGTGTCGATCCGCTCTGCACATCCAAGACTGAACCGCAGGTGCTGGCCGGCTTGACACCGGCCCTGCTACGGCGGACGCCGACCGACCCGCTGGCGCTCAGCCTCCCCCTCGGCAGGTACCACCCCGATTTTGCCTCCTTGGCCGAAATGCCGAAGCATCTACCGGCGGCCTTTCTCACCTCTGAGGATAGCCACTTTTTCACGCACAATGGCTTTGACATCGAGATGATCCGCCATGCCTTGGTGCAGGATCTCGAGACTGGGACTTTCGGACGCGGCGCGAGCACCATCACGCAACAACTGGCCAAGAACCTGTTTCTGACTCCCCATCGAACCTTGGCCCGGAAGCTTGAGGAAACCGTGCTGACGTGGCGTCTGCACAACCTCCTCGGGAAGAACCGCATCCTCGAACTCTATTTGAATGTGATCGACCTCGGCCCGGGAATCCGCGGTGTGCGCCAGGCCGCCCGGGTCTACTTCGGGAAGGAGCTCAAGCAACTCCGGCCGATCGAATCCGCCTACTTGGCGGCTATGACGCCCAACCCACACGTGCTGGCGCGGCGTTTTCGCGATGGCCATGTGGACGACGGATGGCTGCAGAGACTCCATGATCTGCTTGCGATGATGAGGCGCAGCGGCCATCTCACAGCCGAGGAGCTTGCCGCGGCCCGCGGGACCAAGCCGGCGCTGCGCAGGCTTGACAAGGAGTTCACACCTCGGCCCGGGTTGTAGTGCTATTCTGTTGACTATGACTCGTGTGCGAACGGCCCCCTTGGGCCTCCTCGCCCTCTTGTTGCCATCGCTGGCTGTGGCCTCGTTGGTCCAGAGCCTGGGCCTTGCTGAGCTGACCGCCCGGGCCGAACGGATCGTCGTGGCCCAAATCGTATCGGCCAAGAGCGATTGGGATTCGTCGGGGCGTAGCATTCACACGCGGATCGAAATCAAAGTCGAGGAGGCTTGGAAGGGATCGGTCGCTCCCGACGAGCGCATGGTCATTGTTCAGCCTGGTGGAACCGTGGGCGATATCGAAATGCGTGTCCACGGCATGCCCAGCTTCGCACTCGGTGAGAAGGCGGTGTTGTTTCTCGCCGGCCAGGGCGCGCCCCGCGTGGTGGGATTGAGTCAGGGCAAACGCCCCGTGCATTGGGATGGCACGGCCAAGCGCTGGGTGGCCGAATCCGCGGAACATTCTGCGGTCGTGCGCCGCGATGCCCAGGGCCGGCTGCAGCCAGCCCTGCCTGAGCCCGCCATGTCATTGGACGAGCTTCGCGAGCGCGTCCGCGCGCTGGTCAGACCGTAGGAGGCCCGGGACACCTTCCATGAGAACCCGAGCCACCGTGGTGATGACCGCTGTTGTGGCAGGCTTGCCAGCCCTCTCCCTGCCTGCCGCGGCCTATGTCCGTACGACGACCGAGGCGGGTGCGGCAACGGCGTGGAAAACGCCCTGTGTGACGATGGAGTTTTCCCTGGGCGCCCCTCCGCCCGAGATGGATGCTGCCGGATACCTAAGCGCGGCTCAAGCAGCGGGCGAGGCCTGGAGCCGGGCCTCACTCGATGGGGTCGATCGGTGTACCAACGTGATCTTCACTGTGGAGCAGGTCGAAGATGTGGCCGGGCCGGTGGGCATGGACTACCACAATCGCTTGATCTTCCGACAGAACGGTTGGTGTCGCGATCCCCTACCCAAAGATGGCTCTTGCTATGACTCAAGTGCCTTGGCGATCACTTCCGTCTTCCAGCTCAAGAACAGCGGCGAAATACTAGACGCCGACCTGGAAGTGAATGCCACCGATTTCACGTGGGGCGACTACGCGAGCCATCCAGAACAGTTCGGGTACAACACCAACGACTTCCTGGGCGCGGTCACCCACGAGTTCGGGCACGTCATCGGCCTGGACCATACTTGTTTCAGCCCGGGCAAGACCTTTGTGGATGGCACGCTGGTTCCGCGGCCGGTGGACAACAGCGGGAATCCCGTGCCTGATTGCAGCGCCCCCAACCTGCCCGCCATCATCACGGATGCCACGATGTACGTCTCGGTTGCCACGCCCAGGGCGGAAGTCGAGCTGCGCAGCTTGTCGCCCGATGACGTACAAGCCGCCTGTGACATCTACCCCTTCACGACCAACTTCGTGTGCCAGCCTCCATCCACGCCCGCAACAGGAGGCGGAGGCTGTTCCTACGCGGTGCAACGAGGAGGTGGGGCTATTGCCTGCGCATTGGCGCTCCTCACGATGGCGATGGTGGGCCGGCGTCGGCGCTAGCCGCGCGAGGCGCCAGCCGGAACTCCACCGGATCCGGGTGCCCCACAGCACGCAAAAGCGGGATGGCCTGGGGCCGATGGTCTTTGGCTTGCGCGGCCAGGGCGTATTCACCCACGGGCAGACGAACAGCGAACTGGCCTTGCGCGTCTGATGTGACCCGGATTGCGGCGGGGCGTGCCGACTTTCCGGCAGCGCGCGCTTCCACCTGAGCGCCCTCCAGGCCCTGGCCGTCCTGGTCCAGGACGCGGCCCGACAGCAGGACTCCGGTAGGCACGACAAGATCGCCAAGATCTTGGGTATCGCCGGGCGCAAGCAAGAGCGGCTCGCGCCGCAAAGGCAGTTTGTCAGCCGGCGAAACTTCAAGGCGCGAGCGTCCCGGAGCCAATCCCCTCACCTCGAAGCGTCCTTGCGCATCGGAAAGCGCCGTGCGAATGCTCCCCTGGCGCGCCAACCATCCCGGCGGCAGCTCAGCGGCCTCAGCCGCTGTGGGCAAGGCGCCCGGCAGGACGATCATCTCCTCGTGGCCGCCGACGAGCCCGACCACGGACACGGGCACTGCGCGCAGCGGAAAGCCATCCTGGTCGAGCACGCGCCCTGAAACGAGGGCCGCCCGCGCGAGTCTGGCGACCACCGGGACCCTGCTCCCTGCGCCGAGTGACAGCTCCGGCGCTTCCAGAGGAACATGGCCCTCCAACCTGGCGAAAACCTGGTAGCGACCGGGCCGCAACGGCCCGACGGTGAACTTGCCTTCTTCGTCCGACCGGCAAGTCACGGGTAGGTCGTCGGATGGCACGGTCAGCACATCCACGGTGGCCCCTGAAAGGCTCCGGCCCATGTCATCGCGCACGCGGCCCTCCACAAAGGCACCCGGCCCTAGCAGCAACCGCGTCGGTGCCAGGTCGCGTGTGCCCTCTTCGATCACCTGACTTGCTGTCCCTGACACCAACTTGCCATGCGTGGCGCGAACCGCGAACCGACCCAGACCCAGACCCGCGAACGAGAAGACGCCGTGCGCGTCTGCCACCGTCGCACGCGGCCAGCGTAGGCTTGGGCCGCCCAGAACCACATCTGCCCCGGGTTCGGGGTGGGTCGGACTACTGAGCACGATGCCGCCCAGGCTGCGCCCCTGCCCTTCTAGCGCCAGCACGAGCGATCCCGAGTCTGGCACGGCTCGATCGAGTTCCAGCGTGCCGAAGCCGGCTGCCTCGGCCAGCAGCGTCCATGTTCCCGGCAGCAAGCGAGACAATACGAAATGGCCCTCGGCATCAGAACGCGCCTGAACCACGGAAGTTTCGCGCTTGTCCTTGGGCCAAGCGATGACCAAGGCATCTGGCAGGGGCACGCCGCGGCCATCCTGCACCATGCCGATGAGGTCGACCGGCGCCCCCACCTTTCTCTCCGCCGCCAGTTCTGCATCGACCGTCGCATCGCGTTTTGGCCTGGATCCTCGGCAAGCGAGCCCACAAGACGCCACGACAATGAGCCCCGCCACAGCGACGATGGTGGGGCCTGCCTGTCTGTGAGTGCTTGCGGCGCGCATCAGTCGGTGCTAATGGTACGCCCTCTCGGAGAAATCATGCCTGCGCAGTGTGCAATTTGCGGCAAACAGAGGCGAGTGGCCAACAACGTGAGCCACTCGAACATCAAGACCAAGAGCCAGCAACGGCCGAACCTGCAACGGGTGCATGTCACGATCGGCGCCTCGAAGAAGCGCATACGGATCTGCACGCGCTGCCTTCGCTCCGGTTTCGTGTCGAAGGCGCCATAGCCTCTCCATTTTTCGCCGTATTTCACGACTGGCGTCAGGCCGCCACGGCGACGGCATCGATTTCGACCAGCGCTCCCCTAGGCAGCGCTGCCACCTGCACGGTGGCTCGCGCAGGCGGCGTGCCTCCGAAGTACGTCGCGTACACCTGGTTCACGGCAGCAAAATTCGCGAGGTCGGTCAGATAGATGGTCGTCTTAACCACGGCGTCCAGTGACACCCCGGCAGCCTTGAGCACGGCGGCCAGGTTCTGCATCACGCGGTGGGTTTCTTGTCCCACGTCGCCGTCGCCCACCAACTCGCCGGTTTGCGGGTCGAGCGGGATCTGGCCCGAACAGTAGATGCAGCGAGCGGCCTCCACGATCACAGCCTGGGAATAGGGGCCGATCGCGCGCGGCGCATGTGAGGTGGAGACGACGTCTCGGATCATTGCCCGATGATAGCAAGGGGCCATGAGAGGGCACGTTTTCACGGATGCCATGTTGCCAAGCCGACCCCAGCAGCAGTACCTTTGCGTGTGTGAAACCTGGAATGCGGCCGCGACGTCGGAATGCCGAACCTGAAACCGCGGCATCCCTGGTTTCCGTGGTGGTGGCGCGCGTCGGCGGTGAGCACCGGGCACGCGAGCACCGCATCTTCGCCGCCTACGATCAAGCGGTGGGAGGTCCCCTGCGCCAGCACACCAGGGCCGAGCGTCTACACGAGGGCACGCTCTTCGTGCGCGTGTCGAGTTCCGCGATGGCCCACCAGATCACCCTGCTCAAGCGCGAGATCCTGGCTCGCATGGAGCCGCTGGTGGACCCCGGAACCGTCATGGACCTGCGCACCCGAGTGGGCCCGCTGGATTCGCGCTTTTGAGCTGACCAGATTTCGAGGATTCGTCGTTGGTCGTGAAGGCTCGCCGGCAGGTGGCGGAAGCCAGGTTCAGATCTTCACTCGAGCCATGCGATAGGAATACGAGTTCAGGGTCACCCAATCGGGCAGACGTCGGGCGAGCGCTTGGATGTCGGGGCCAGCGGCAGGGGCGCCGTCGATACCGCGCAGATCGACCTCGACCGGATGGGAGCCCCGCAATGTGAGCTGGATATCGACGCCGGCAGCTGGAACGCCTTCGAAGTGGACGAGATACCGGCCATCCGTGGGTGGGATTGCACTGAGGTTCGAGGTCACTGACCAGCCCAAGAGTGCCGCTGCTGGAATCGAGAGCCGAAGTTGCGGGCTGGTTCCGTGCAGGTGAAGGGTGATCTGCCGGGTGTCCGTGGCGGGATCGTGATGGTCCGCTATGACCTCGGCCCGTGGCGCCTGCATCGCCGGCGCTGGCGCTGGCAGCATGTGCGTGAGGGGCGGCGTCATGAGGTCGAGACTCGGCCAGGTTGTGGGCGCGGGTGTCGCATCAGGGAACATCGGCAACAACGGCCTCATTCCGTCGGCACCAGCGCTGGCGAGAAGCAGGGCGCTCCTTTCGGCATCGGCGGCCTGCACCACCATGAGTCGCTTCGGGCGGGCGGCGGAGTATGGCGAGTGCAGCGCTGTGACCCCGATCCCCACGACGCCCAGCACCGCGCAGAGGAGTGCAGCCCTGCCCAAGCCGCCCGTGCGATGCGGCAAGGTGAACCCAACCACGCCTATCAAGCCGGTCGCCAGTCCCACCAGAGCCGCGATGACCATATCCGTGGGCACGTTCGAAGGTGTCATCCCCGCCATAGGAGCGATGCTCGCGACGACCATTGTCGCCACCTCGACGGTAGCGATGGCTCCGGGGATGAAGCCGAGCAGCGAGCCCGCAAGGCGTGCACGCGGGTAGAGGGTGGCGACGAGCAGTCCAACCGCCCCACCAGCCACCCAATAGAATGCGATGTAACCGGTGCCAGCCCCGCCGATGGTTGCCAACAGTAACCAGAAGGCCCAGAACAAGAGTCCGCCCATCCATGCTGTCAGCGCCACGCGGTCCAGGTCGCCATCCATCTTGCGCAGGGCCCGCGTTCGCCAGCGGCCATGAATCCACAGCATGCCTGCCGCTGCGGGCAGGGCGAAGCAAGCCAAGACCAGCGCCGGCCTGCTGAACCAGCCGAGTGACCGGTGCAGAATCAGTTTCATCGCCAGGGCCGGAAGCAGGGCCGCGAATACCCCAGCCAACAGGCCAAGACAGCTCCACGCGCAGGCAGCAAGCACCCCCCGCAGCGAGAGCAAGCCCAGCCGGCGAGACCGCAGCAACAACAGCGCGAACACGACCAGCGCAGCGAGGCCGAGCCCGCGCGCGACGGACATGGGATAGGCGAGCATCGCGTAGCCGAGGATGTCGTAGTACACCGCACGCCGTGGATCGGGGGCCAAGCTGGTGGCGCCGCTCGCGAGAGCGCGAGTCGCAGCCAGGGCCGCGTCGCCCATGTGTTGCAAACCGCCGGCTTCCAGTCGTTCGAGCCGATCGAGCTGCGTGTGCACGGCCCAGGCATCTCCGACCATGGCCACGTCCAGACCAACCAGGCCTGCTTCATGGAAGGGGGTGAAATCGCCGTTGAAGGGCAGCAGGCCACTTTGCGTCAACTCCTGTGCCAGCACGTTTCCAAGTGGGGCGGGCACTGCGCGCGCATAAGTCTTGGCCAGCCAGGGATTGCCGGGGCCAGCCCCGGCCAGCAGCGCCCTGCCGCCTGGAAGGGCTTCCAGATAGACATAGGCGCGAACGTCCTTGGCCCAAGCGTGCTGTAGGAACGCCACCGCGCCCAATCCGCCCATCTCCTCGCCGCCGTTGAGATTCACGACGAGGGTCCGACCGAGCGGCGCCTCGCGCGCCAGGACACGTAGCACTTCGAGGACGCAGGCGACCCCGGCAGCGTCGTCGGCTGCGCCGACTGAATCGACAAGGGTGTCGAAGTGTGCGTCGAGAAGGATGGTGTCACTGGTCCTGCCCGGCAGACGCCCGAGGACGTTGGTCGTCCGATACACGAACGGGTATGAAGGGAACAACTTGTGCGCGTGCGTGCCCGAGCTCTGCTGTGTCTCAACCTCGACACCGGGGATCCTGCGCAGCTCTGCGGCCAGAAACTCGGCCGCTTGGGCGTACCCTCGGGTGCCGTTCACGCGCCGGCCAACGCCCTCGCTGAGCTGGCGAACAATGTCGCGCGCCCTTGCCTCGGAGAAGCGATCGGCAGCCGCATCTTGGCCAAGCGGTGGTGCTGGTGGCACCCGCGCACGTGCCGATAGGATCAACAACGCGGTTGTGGTCCCAAAGACGAGGAGCCATGGAGCGCCCGTGCGCAAGAGACTGGAAAACCTCGGGGCCGTCATTCATCCATAGACAACACGGCGCGCCCCCAGTTCCTTCGCTCTTGTGCTTTTCCTCGGCCGAACTCGGCCGCCGCTCCAAGGCCTCGTCAACCCAGCGCCCGGCGCAGGTCATCGACAAATGCCTCAAGCGCCGGTACCGGATCGCGACCAGCGCCCACGGCTCGTTCGATGACCCGGACCGCAGCGCTGCCCACGACCACTCCGTCGGCAAAGCCAGCCACGGCCCGCGCGTCTGCCGGTGTGGCAATCCCGAATCCCACGGCAACTGGCAGGCGGCCGCTGGACAGGTCGCGCACCTGTCGCACGCGTGCGGCTGCCTCATCCAGGTTGGGAAGCTGACTGCCTGTGATGCCGGTCAGCGAGACGTAGTAGAGGAAGCCACCCGCGACGGCGGCGATCGCCTTCACCCGCTCGGGGGTGGAGGTGGGAGCGATGAGGGGAACCAAGTCCAGGCCCTCCTGCAAGAGGGCCTGGGCCAGCTCGGGATCTTCATCGGGAGGCCAATCCACGCACAGCACACCGTCGGCGCCGGCCTGCTTGGCTTGGGCGGCAAATTTGGCGGTGCCACGCACGAAGATCGGGTTGGCGTAGCCGAAAAAGACAACGGGAACATCCGGGTTGTCAGCGCGCACGGCCCGACACAGGTCGAGTGCCGCGCCCATGCCCCCTCCCACAGCGAGCGCCCTGCGCATGGCCGCCTGGATGGCCGGCCCGTCTGCCGACGGGTCGCTCCATGGCACGCCCAATTCGAGCACATCGGCCCCGGCTCGCGCCGCGGCCAGCAGAAGACGGCGACTGGTGTCGAAGTCTGGGTCGCAGCCCGTCAGGTAGAGAACCAGCGCCTTGCGGCCTTGCGACCGAGCCTTGGCAAAGGCGCCGGCTATCCGCGAGGTGAGCGGCGCGCCGTCTGCCGGCGCGTTCGTCACGACGACACCTCCGCGCCGAAGTACTTGGCGATGGTGCCCATGTCCTTGTCGCCGCGGCCCGAGACGTTGATGATGACGCTCGCCCCGTCGGGGAGTCGCTCGGCCACACGCCCGAGGGCCGCCACCGCGTGCGCACTCTCCAGGGCCGGGATGATGCCCTCACAACGGGCCAGCAAACGACACGCGTCAAGCGCTTCCTGGTCCGTGGCAGCCAGGTACTCCGCGCGTCCGGTATCGCGCAGGTAGCTGTGCTC
This sequence comes from Myxococcales bacterium, assembly GCA_003158395.1. Lineage (GTDB taxonomy): Bacteria > Myxococcota_A > Polyangia > Fen-1088 > Fen-1088 > Fen-1137. Next base: position 14,726 of record PMIX01000226.1, read on the forward strand.
GGGCCCGACCCCAGGGTAGTCAAGGCCAGCCGAGACGGAATGGGCCTCGGCTATCTGGCCGTCGTCGTCGCACAGCACGTAGGAGCGGGTGCCGTGCAGGACCCCCGGCCGTCCCTTGCCCAGGGTGGCCGCGTGGTGCGTGGTGTGAAGACCCTCGCCCGCCGCTTCCACGCCAAAGAGCCGCACTTGGGAATCATTGAGGAATCCGCGGAACAGGCCCATGGCGTTGGAGCCGCCGCCAACACAAGCCAGGCAGGCATCAGGCAGCCGGCCAGTGGCGGACTGGATCTGGGCGCGCGCCTCGCTCCCAATCACCGACTGCAATTCGCCCACCATGGTGGGATACGGATGCGGGCCAGCCACAGTTCCCAGGACGTAGTGCGTGGTGCTGACGTTGGTCACCCAGTCGCGCATGGCTTCGTTCATCGCGTCCTTTAGGGTCGCGGTGCCGTCCTTGACCGAGTGGACCCTGGCACCCAGCAACTGCATGCGAAACACGTTGAGCGATTGGCGCTCCACGTCGACCGCGCCCATGTAGATTTCGCACGGGAGTCCGAACAGCGCGCACACCGTTGCCGTGGCTACGCCATGCTGGCCGGCTCCGGTTTCGGCGATGATGCGCTTCTTTCCGAGGCGCTGGGCCAGCAGAATCTGGCCCACGCAGTTGTTCAACTTGTGCGAGCCGGTGTGGCAGAGATCCTCGCGTTTGAGAAACACGCGCAGGCGGCGGCCCTGGACCCTTGCCACATGGTCGGCCAGACGAGCCGCCTCGGTCAGTGGCGTGGGCCGGCCGACATAGTCGCGCAGCAACCGATCCAGCTCGGTGCGAAACGTCGGATCGCGCGAAAAGTGTTCCCAGGCAGCCGTCAGCTCCTCGAGAGCGGGCATCAAGGTTTCGGAGACGTAGCGACCTCCGTAGGGACCAAATCGGCCGGGGGCATGGGGAACTGTGGACATCTGAGTGGCGCCACTATATGCCTTGGCGTAGGACTGGATTCAATCAACCGCTCGCGCATCATGTCGACGAAACAGGACGACAGTACGGCCCTCGACCCCAGCCAACGGCGGCTTTGCCCGGACGGCGCTTGCGTCGGTCTCATAGGCCATGACGGAAAGTGCAAGATCTGTGGCTCGCTCGACCCTGACCGGACTGGCGCTACGCCGGCCGAGGGTACGCCCGCTTTGCCAACCCCTGAACCGGAGATTGATCAGACTGGGCCAGCACCCGCAACTGGCGCCGAAGAAACCTTCGACCCCAAGCGCCGGCTCTGCCCTGACGACGCCTGCATCGGCGTGATCGGGAGCGACAACAAGTGCAGTATCTGCGGCCGTCGGGGATAGCCGACCGGACGCCGCATTCTGGCGGACACTTCAAGTGATACTTGAAGAATCTGTCTTGCTGGTCGGCGCAGGTGGTCTGGGGTGTGGTGCGGCGCTTGCGCTGGCCGCGGCTGGCCTGCGCCACCTAGTGGTGGTTGACGACGACGTGGTGGAGGAGAGCAACCTGCACCGCCAGGTCCTGCACAAGAATGCGGCGGTCGGCATGCCTAAGGCGCAGTCGCTTGCCGCCACGCTTGCACAGCGCTACCCCTCGGTCGAAGTGACGCAAATGCAAACCCGCTTCGACGCCACCAGCGCCGCGCGCCTGTTGCAAGGGTGCGCCGCGCTGGTGGATGCATCAGACAACTTTCGCACCAAGTTCCTCTGCAACGACGCCGCGGTCCTGGCCCGGATCCCGCTCGTGCATGCCGCAGTCGCGGGCCTGCGGGGTCAGCTTCTCACCGTGGCCGCGGGCGGACGACCCTGTTACCGCTGCCTGTTCGAGGATCTGCCGCCACCCGACGCAGGGGTTGGGCCTCCGGCAGGACCGCTTGGCCCGGTGCCAGGCGTGCTGGGGGCCTTGCAGGGCACCGAAGCCATGCGATTTCTGCGTGGCGCCCCCGCCTTTGTCGGACGGCTGCTCCAGTACGACGCCGCCTCCCTGAGCATGCGATTGGTGCGCCTGCGACCGAACCCGCACTGTGCTGTGTGCGGCACGCGGCCGACGATTCTTGGGCTCGATCCCTCGGCCTACAGCATGCAGAGGAGCTCCCCATGAGTGGCCTGGATCCGCAGGCAGTCGGGCGCTACAGCCGGCAGATTGCACTTCCCGAGGTGGGCAGCCTAGGCCAGGCGCGAATCCTGGCTGCCAGGATCGTTCTGGTCGTGGATGGCCTGGTAGCCGAGACTGCCGCGCGGTACCTGGCGGGCGCCGGCGTTTGCAGATTTCGGAGCATGGCCCGCGGAAGCGGACTTGGCGATCTGGCCGGCGTCTTGGCCGAGCTGAACCCGGACGCGCGGGTGGAGGCCTGGCCTTGGCCGCTGGAGGGCACGGCATGGGTTTCGGCCCTGGAAGAGCAGACTGTCGTTTTGCGTGTCGGTTTCGACGACGACGCCATGGTGCGCGCGGCTGTGCGCGTGGCTGTTCCGGTCGTGGCTGTCCGGACTGACGCCGCGTCGATCGACGTGCTGTCCCTACGGCGCCACGGCCCCTGCCCTCACCTGTGCTTGGACGTTCCGGCTTGTCTCAGCAACGCGACCGAGAGCGATCCTGGAATTTCCGTGCTGGCCGGGGCTCTCGCGGCTTGCGAAATCCTCGATATCGTACTTCGTCAGGCCGGTCCGCGCGCTCGCCACCTGCGTCTGGTCCTGGGGCCGGGCGAGGAACCCCTGGCCCAAGATATCCCCTGGGCGCCTGAGTGTTGTGCCTGCGGGGGCGGTGCGAGTGAAGCCCGCATCCCACAACAGAAGCTACACGACTAGTACAATCGAGCCGGTCGTCCTGCGTGCCTCCAGGGCAGCATGGGCGCAAGCGGCTTCGCGCAGGGCGAACTGTTGTGGCGGCTGGATGCGCACGGCGCCCGAGCGTACGACTCGGAACAGATCGCCGGCCATTCGGCGCAGAGCCTCCGGGTTGCCGGCATAGGCGTTCAGGGTCGGGCGGGTCAGATAGAGCGATCCCTTGACGCTGAGGGCAGTGACGTCGAAGGGAGGAACCAGGCCGGAGGACTGGCCGAACGTGACCAGTAGGCCGCGGGGCTGGAGACAATCCAGCGATCCCGCAAAGGTATCCTTGCCCACGCTGTCGTAGACCACCCGTACCCCTCGCCCTGCCGTGATCTGGCGGACGCTCTCCACGAAGTCCTCGCGCGTATACACAATGACGTGGTCGCAGCCGTTGGCCCGTGCCAGGGTCGCCTTTTCCTCGCTGCCTACCGTGCCGATCACCGTGGCGCCCAGGTGCTTGGCCCACTGGCAAGCTATCTGGCCTACCCCGCCAGCTGCGGCGTGCATCAGGATGGTGTCGCCCGGCTCGATCTTCGTAGTCTGCAACAGCAGATACTGGGCGGTGAGGCCTTTCAGCATGATGCAGGCGGCAGTGCGATCGTCGATGTCGTCAGGCAAACGCACCAGGCGATCGGCAGGAACCACGCGTGCCTCTGCGTACGCCCCTACCGGCCCGGTGCCGTAGGCGACCCGATCACCCGGCTGCAACTCGGCAACCCCGGGGCCGACTGCCTCCACCACACCGGCGGCCTCGCTGCCGAGCCCGCTGGGAAGAGGCAATTTGTACAGCCCCTGACGCTGATAGATGTCGACGAAGTTCACGCCTACGTAGTGATGGCGGACCAGGGCCTCGCCGGGACCGGGTGCCGCCAGCACGACCTCTTCCCACGACATGACTTCCGGGCCGCCCGTGTTGTGGATGCGAATGGCCTCTGTCATACGCAGACCTTAGCATCGGTGTATCGCCGAGGCACGAGTGGTAAAACTGCGCCATGGGCTCCCTGTTTCTCGACGCCTGCCGAGGTGAACGAACCCCGAGGCTGCCCCTCTGGGTGATGCGCCAGGCAGGCCGCTATCTCCCGGAATACCGAGAGGTGCGCCGGAACGTCACTTTCCTTGAGCTGTGCAAGACGCCGCAATTGGCGGCCGAGGTGACCCTGCAGCCCATCCGGCGCTTCGGCTTCGACGCAGCGATCGTGTTCTCCGACATCCTCATCCCCCTGCAAGCGATGGGGCAAGCGGTCAGCTTTTCCGAGGACGGCCCCACCCTCACGCCGCCGGTGCGGACCGCGGCCGACCTGGCCCGGCTCGCACTCTTCGATCCTTGGGAGCGCACGCCGTTCGTCCTGGAGGCCATCCGGTTGTTGCGCTTGCAGCTCGGCGAAACCCCACTCATCGGATTTGCGGGCGCGCCTTTTACCACCGCGACCTACGCCATCGAGGGCAAGACCTCGCGGCGGTTCATCGAAACCAAGAAGGTTTTCTACCGCGATCCGGAGACCGCCCATCGGCTCCTCGAGTTGATCGAAAGCGCGACCCGTAGCTATCTTCTGGCTCAGGTGGCCGCGGGCGCTCAGGCCATCCAGATCTTCGACTCGTGGCTCGGTGTGGTCTCGCCCGAGGAATGGGACGAGTTTGTGGCCGGTCCCACCGCAAGCCTGGTGGCGGCAGTCAAAGCGACCGGCGTGCCTGTCATCTACTTTCCCAATGGGGCGACCACCATCCTGGACCGCATCGCGCGCGTGGGCGCTGACGTCTACGGGATCGACTGGCGCCTGCCTCTCGACCAAGCGCGGGCGCGGCTCGCGGCGGGCGGGGCGGAACACGCGGCCCTGCAAGGTAACCTCGATCCGGCGGTTCTATTGGGCCCGGTCGAGCGGATTCGGCGCCAGGCCGCAGACGTGATCCGCCGCGGGGCTGGCGGCGGTCATATCTTCAATCTCGGGCACGGTATCTTCCCGGAAACTCCCATTGAAAACGTCGAAGCCCTGGTCCGCGCCGTGCGGGGCGAATAGAGCGCGCAGGACTGGGCTATGCTGGCTGTCGTTGCCCTCAACATGGGAGGCCCGGATTCGCCAGCCGCCGTCGAGCCGTTCCTGCGCAACCTGTTTGCTGATCCCGACATCATCCAGTTGGGCTGGGCGCGTCCGCTGCAGCCACTCTTGGCGCGCCTGATGGCACGGCGCCGGGCTCCCTTCTCGCGGGCCGCGTACGCCCAGATCGGCGGGCGGTCACCAATCCGTGAGGAATCTGCGGCCCAGGCGCAAGCGGTGGTCGCGGCCATGGCTGCATCTGGTGTCGCGGCCAGGCCATACTTGGCCATGAGCTACTGGCACCCCTTTCCTGTTGAGACCGCGGCGGCCATGCAAGCCGACGGCATCACCCGGGCATTGCTCTTGCCCCTCTATCCCCATCGATCACGGACAACGACCGGATCAGCGTTTCGCACCATCGAATCCGCGTTGCCAGACATCGCCACGGCGCGCATCGACGGATACGCAACCGTCCCGGGCTACATCGAGGCTCTGTGCGACCGCATCATCGAAGCCTCGGGGCGACTTCCCGAGTTGGAACGGGCCGCTGCCCCGGTGCTGTTTTCCGCGCACGGCCTTCCCGAGTCGGTCATCCGTCGGGGCGATCCCTATCTTGACGAGGTCCGTTCGACCGTGGCTGCGGTCACCCGACGGCTGGCTTTGGAGAGTCGGTCCCAACTCGCCTTTCAAAGCCGCGTGGGCCGGCTGCGCTGGCTGGCGCCCAGCACGGAAGAAGCGCTCGACGCCTTGGCTGCCGCTGGCCGCCGGGCCGTGGTCGTGGTTCCGGTCTCCTTCACCGGCGAGCATCTGGAGACGCTGCAGGAGATCGATATCCTCTACCGCGATCGGGCCGCGGCCCGAGGGATCACCAGCTTCGTCCGGGCACGGGCTGTGGGCTGCCATCCCGCTTTCATTTCAGGGCTGGCGGCGTTGTTGGTCTCAGCCGCGCGCGATCGCGGCTGGGTCTAGCACTCCTACTGGGCGAAACAGCGCGGGTCGGACGCGATGGCCTTCGTCGGGTCGGCGGTGCCTGCAAAGCGGAAGAAAGTGAAAATCCCCGCGTCGGCGCCGGCCACCAGAAGGTGCCCATCCTTGCCTTTCGCGCAGGCGCGGCTGCTGTTGAACTCCAGCTCAGCCAGGCCGATGCCGAAAAACTCCGTGTTGGCGGTCGGGTTGCTGTCGTAGACGACGGCGATCGGGGTCCTGCCGTCGCCATCAAGCTTGTAGACAAGCACCTGCCCGGCCTTTTGCGTGCGGCCCACGTTGGCCTGCAGGGCCGTGATGGCAAGCTCCTTGATCCCGTCGCCATCGACGTCAACCAGGGCCAGGCGCTGTCCGAACTCCGAAGCGCCGTCGCTGGTGTTGGTGTCGACCTTGGTGACCCCCGAAACCGTCGTGACCTTGACCTTGGTAAACACGCTGGGCGGCGTGCTGCTGCCGTCAAAGGGGCTGAAGAGAAGATAGGCACGATCGGGCGGAGCGCCCACCACCAGCTCGGCCAGTCCATCCCCGTTCATGTCTGGCACCGCAACCAGCGCCGTGCCGAATCCCCCGACGGCCGGATTGCCAACCGGATCAGGCACTCCGAACGTGCGCACGCAAGATAGCTGGCCTGGCAACGAAGGGTCGGCATTGGCGCCATACTGCAAGATGAACACCTGCCCGGCCCCGCCCTTGACTGGTAGTCCGACCGCGATTTCCTGGTTGCCCGCAGGCAAGAAATCGGCGACCGCGAGCGAGCGGTAGAGGTCCGGCGGCGTCTGGAGAGTTCCCGTGCAGGTGGTCGAAACCGCCCCGCCCGCGGTGACGTCCAGCACGTGAACGCCGTTGTCGGAGACCACGATCGCCTCATCGGCGGTTGCCTGGGTCACGAACCCGCTCGCGACTGCCAGGCCGAAGTGGCTCTCGGTGGCAGGCCCGTTGACCGGAATTTGGGCGCTTTCGAAATCCACCTTGCCGGCATCTGCCACCAGATTGAGGAACGCAACACGACCACCAGGCGTTCCCTGTCCCTGTGTGGCGGTAGCCTTCGGCATGCCAAGGAGGATGGTCCCGGCTGCGCCCAGCCAGGCCGCGCTGGAGATGCCGCCCTGCCCAGAAGACAAACCCAGGGCGCCGAGATCCTCGTTGGTCGCGGTCTGGACCTGGGGCTTGCCGCCGCCGTCGAAATCCGCCAAGGCCAGACTTTGCGTTTCGGTGCCAGCGAACAGCAAACGCGCCGCCACTTTGGGCCTATCCGCGGGCGGGGCCAAGGGCAGCAGCGTGCGGCCGACATTGGACCCGAATCCATCGGGAGCGCCAATGAACTGCACAGGCGCCCGGTCGAGCGCGGCACCGAAGTCCCCGGGATCGCAGCCGCCCGCGAGC
>PMIX01000034.1 GCA_003158395.1 Myxococcales bacterium
CGATGGCATCGAAGTGTTCCCTGACGGCCAGCCTGCTCGCCGACTGGCCATCGCTGGCGATGCGGACCCTGTAGCCAGAGGCTTCGAGCATGCGGGCGCAGGTCTGGGCGAACGCGCCATCGTCGTCAACCACCAGCACGCGACCGCGCGACGCGCCCGCGTGCGCAGCGTCTGGACCGGTGGCATCGACCACGAACCGGGAGAAGGGTAGGGATTCGGGCTGGCCCAAGGCTGGCTCGGACAGAAGAAGTTGCAGCTCTTCGCCGTTTTCGCTGCCATCGCGGTCATTGGCGCCTGCGGGAACCTCGTCCAACGGGAAATCGCAACATCTGGTCTGCATGGTGTCCCTCCTGGGATTTGACTTGCTCGGCCCGGCATCTCTCCGTGACACGTTCGTAGAAAGGAGAACCCAAACTCGACTCGGGAGGAGGCAGGCTTGGGGCGCCTGCAACCCATGCCGGAACAAAGCAAGCCCGGGGCCATCCGCAAATCGGCACCTGGCTGCCCATTCCCCGGCTGGACCGTCGGCCAACTGCCACCAGCGGGCAACCTGCGCGTCGGTGCCCTGACAGGCGACATCCACCCACAGCGTTCCGCTCCCATGTCGCCCGGCCGGCCCCCCCGGATCGATCTTCTCGCCGCCGCTTCCGCCCGCCGCACATCACCCCGGTGGAGCTGAACCTGCCGGATGAGCGCGCCGTCGAGATTCTGACGTCGCGCGCGGAGAAAGGCCCACTTCCCCATCGCGATCAAATCGACCACGGCGAATGCGACCGAACGAGGAGCGGGCATTGATGGGCGTTGCGAGTGAACGGCTGGCCTTCATCCCGGCCAGCCGATTCAAGATGCCTAAACCCTGATCTGCTGGTTGTGGGACTCTTTGCGTGGTGCGAGCATTGGTGGCGCCTGGGAAGGGTCTACAGCCGATAGCCTCCCGTCTGCGTTCAGGCGATGATGGGCGGCTGATGCGACATTCCCCCTTGCCCCTGCGTGCACTTCTGCTGCTGGCCCTGGCCGTGGCCGTGTTGCGACTGGCGATCCTGGGGTTGGGATTTGCCCGCTATGGCCTCCAGGTGGATTTCTCGGCCTACTACACCGCGGGCGAAGCCGCGCTGGCTGGATTGTCGCCGTATGTGAACCAGGCTGGCCACCAGCCCCCGATCTGGGACGGACTGTGTTTCACGACTTTCTCCCGTTTCCTCTACCCGCCGGCGTCGCTGTTGCCCTTTCTGGGTCTGGCCTTGCTTCCCTACGCTGCGGCCAAGCTGCTGTGGACCGTGCTGCTGCTCGCTCTCGGGGCCGCGGCACTCGCTCTGAGCGCACGCCTGGCAGGCGTCCCCCTGCGCAGCCAGAGCCTCGCGGTGGTTGGCCTGGGGCTCGCCGTGAGTTGGCCTTTGCTGCTCAGCCTGGAGCGGGGACAGATCGACCTTCTGACCCTGACCCTGCTGTTGGGCGCCCTGTGGGCCGGCCGCGCCCAGACCCGCGGCAACGCTGCCCTGGCGGGCATCCTGTGGGCCGCGGCCATCATCCTCAAACCACACACCCTGCTGGCCTTGCCCTTTCTGCTTTTGCGCCGTCAGTGGGTGGTCGCGACCAGCGCAGCGGCGGTCCTGGCCCTGGCGTTCGCTTTGTCCAGCCTGGTGGCGCCGGCCGTCACCCATGAATACCTGGTCACAGTGGCGCCGCGCCTGGCCCGCCACGGCGACGACCCACCCAAGTCCGATCTCTTGCCCCGCGAGACCATGCGCAAAGCGCTGGCGGGACTGCCACCCCAAGTTGCCAGCAAGCAAGGGCGCCTCTACCGCCGCTTCGGCCTGGAGTTCGACCAGCGCGGCTCGCTGGTCTGGGCCGTGGGCGGCGAGGCGCCGGCGCGTCCAGGCACCCTGTCGCTGATTCTCTGGGCGGCGCTGTCTGGATTGGTCCTGGCCTGCCGCCGGCCACGGAAAGACGAGCCCGGACGCTTTTCCGTCGAGGATCTGGCGTGGTGGCAAGCGGGGCTGTGTGTGGTTCTGCTGTCTGCGCCGCTCACTTGGGCCATGAACCTGGTTTGGCTGGTGCCAGCCGGTTTCGTGGTCGCAGCCCGCCAGGCGCGCTGGAAAGGCCAGGCGCCGGGCTGGCTGGGTACCGTGTCGCAGGCCATGGCCATCTTCGGCCTCGCGCTCGCTGCCGTGCCTGACCGATTCGCCTGGGCCTGGCCAGCGCCGCTTGGCTGGCTGTCTTTATACAAGTACGTGCTCGGCGCCACACTATGCGCCTTGGCCATGGTCGCGGGATCGTGGGTCGACCGCGCCCTGCCCGAGGTAGACTGACGGACGAGACCTTCTTTTGCCCGAGTCGTCGTCGCCATCTCCCCCGCCCGCGGATCCCGCCCCCGCAACCGATCGTGTGGCGGCCCCATGCCAACCCCCTCCGGGCTTTTCGCGCAGAGGTTTGACTGTGCTGGCGGCTCTGGCGGCTTTGCTGGCCGGGCTGCTGCATCTGCCAACCGGTCGGCTGCTGTCGAGCGGAGACTGGACGCGCTTCCATGTCTTCAATCGCGAGTATCTCTACGGTGCCTTGCGGGCCGGGCGCCTGCCCTTGTGGAATCCGCATGTGGGGCTGGGCCGGCCCTTTTTGGCCGACGTGGAGACGGCGTTTTTCTACCCTCCGCACCTGCTCAACCTGGCGCTGACGCCGGACGTGGCAGCGGCGGTCCTGCTCCTCCTGCATGCCGGTCTGATGTGCGTGGGCATGGCGCTGCTGGCCTCTGCCCTGGGCATGAGGCGGACCGCGGCCGCAGCGGTGGGGCTGGCCTTTGTGGCCTGTGGCGCGGTGTCGGCTCCGCTCGCCGCGGGACAGGTGCTGTGGTTCCAGGGGATCGCCTGGCTGCCACTGGTTCTCCTGCTGGCCATGCGGCTGCAGGACCAGCCTTGCCTGCGCCGGGCATGCCGCCTGGCCCTGCTGCTGGCCCTGCAGCTTCTTGGCACCCATCCCCAGCTCTTCTGGATGCAGTCGGTGGGCGTGACTGTGTTCCTGACTGTGCGCGGCTGGCCACAGTCGCGGCGAGCCTGGCGAGGCTGGCTGGCACCAATCGGGATCTGGTTGGCGGCGCACGTCTGGGCGGTGTCGCTGGCCGCGGTTCAGTATCTGCCTTTCTTTGAATTGGTCACACAAGGCAACCGACAAGTGCCCAGCCTGGAATTGGCCAGCGCCTGGTCCTTGGGTTCGCCAGGGCTGGCTTCGCTGCTATTTCCCGTGCCCGTGGGCAACTGGAGCGATCATCTCTTTTCGGGCAGCGCGGTGCTGGTCCTGGGCGTGGGGGCGATGCTGGTACTCCGGGATCGCAAGGCCCGCGCCCTCAGTGCCCTGGCGCTTTTCGCCACTGTGCTGGCCCTGGGCCCAGCCACGCCCCTGTTTGCGCCCGCGTTTCATTTTTTGCCTGGACTGTCGTTCTTCCGGGTGCATGGCCGCTTCAGCCTTCTGACTGTGTTTGCGCTGGTTCTGCTGGCTGGCCTTTTGCTCGACCAGACGCAGGCCGCGCGGCGGGGACGCATTCTCGTCCTGGGCCTTGCGTGCCTGTCGGCCTTGCTGGCCCTAGCCCACCCAGCCGCCCGCCAGGTGATGAACCCGCTGGCCCGAGTGGTCCCAGTCCTGGGTTTGGGTCTGCTTTGCTTTTTCTGGCTGGATCGCGCTCGCCTGCGACCGTTTCGTCGCACGATTCTCGCCATCGCCATGGCTGGCCTCAGCCTATTCCAGTTGGCCCTCGGCGCCCACGTTGCGTACCGTACGCTGGTCACGCAGCAGGAATACCCGGCCGAACGCCCGATGGCCGAAATTCTGGCACGCCAGGGCCTGCTGCAGGACGGCCAGCCGCCGCCGCGCGTATCGGTGCCCTTTCCCTTTGCCAGAGAAAACGCCGGCATGCGCTTGGGATGGAGCACATTTTCCGGCTATAGCGGCCTGTGGCTGCAACGGACCTGGAGCTACGTCCATCAAGCGACCGGGCTGAGCGTTCCAGCAATCGCGGTCGCCTTCCCCGCAGCCAACGTGTATCGCGGCCCGTTCCCGCTGCCCGAAACATCCCTGGTGCTGGGGCTGGATCCGCAAAGCGGCCGCCTGGCCCAGGCGACGACCGTGGCCCCGCGTGCGCAAGTCGTGGGCTCCGCGCTGGTGGCCGAAGATCTTAGGCAGGCGCTAGAGGGCCTCGGGCACGGTCCAGACCTGCGCCAAGTCGCGCTCGTGGAAGAAAGCCTTCCGTCGCTGCCGATCCGCCCCGCACCAGAATTCCGGGGAAACGCGCAGGTTCTTCACTTCGCGCCCGAGACGATCAAGGTGCAGGTGGAGGTTACCCACCCTGCTCTGTTGGTTCTGGGTGAGGCCTACTACCCTGGCTGGACCGCTCAGGTGGGCGAGGAGGAACTCCCGTGCCTGCCTGCCAACGCCTGGATGCGAGCCGTGCCCATTCCCGCCGGCAAGCAGGTAGTCACATTCCGCTATCACTCCACCTGGCTTGTGCCGGGAACACTTCTGTCGATTCTGTCTTTGGCGCTTGCGCTGCTGGTCCTGCGCCGGCGCGATTAGAGCTTCCCGCAGGTCTTGCGCGGTTTCCGCTGCAAGAGCGTGACGTTCATGAAGTCTGAGCCTTCTGCGCGGCGAGCGGCATCGAAAGTCCGTGCGCTACTTCATTGTCACTGTGGGTGTCGTTCTTCTCCCGGGCGGTCTCGGGGGCCTGAAGTTCGCCCAGATCAAATCGCTCGTGGCCTATGGGCACGCCGCTGCAGCGAATGCGCCGCCCGTTTGCTGGCGTC
>PMIX01000372.1:0-3089 GCA_003158395.1 Myxococcales bacterium
TGCCCATCAAGGCCTCGGTTGACCGGGATCGCCGGCCGGGCCGGTTCGTGCTGACCGGCTCGGCCAATGTGTTGGCTCTGCCCCGGGTCTCGGACAGTCTGGTGGGGCGCATGGAGATCCTGACCTTGTGGCCGCTAGCTCAGGCTGAGATCGACGGGACGCACCCAGGATTCATCGATGCCTGTTTCTCCGGCAAGGCGGGCTCGCCGCGTCGCTTGGGCACATCGCGAGCGACTCTTCTCCAGCGTGTGTTGGCCGGTGGCTATCCCGAGGCCATGGCGCGCCTGACAAGCCAGGCCCGCGCGCGCTGGTTCGATGGCTACTTGACCGCCCTGATGCAGAGGGATGTGCGGGATCTGGCGCAGATCGAGGGCGTCATAGAGCTCCCGCGCCTGCTGGCCACGCTGGCGGCACGCGCGGGCAGCCCGCTCAATTTCGCCGACCTGGGACGCAGTCTGGCGATGAACCAGATGACGGTGAAGCGCTACATTGCGCTATTCGAGGCGTTGTTCCTCGTGGTCACGTTGCCCCCGTGGTCCGAGAACCTTGGCAAGCGCCTGGCCAAGACAGCCAAGATCTACTTCAACGACGCCGGACTGCTTGCGCACCTGCTGGGTGTCGATGCCGAGCGGCTAAAACTGCAGCCGGTCAGCAAAGGTGCGCTGGTCGAGAACTTTGCGGTGATGGAACTGATGAAGCTTGCGGGATGCTCGGACACGCGGCCGTCGTTGTTCCACTTCCGCACCAGCTCCGGCCAGGAGGTGGACGTGGTGATGGAGAACCGCCTGCGCGATCTGGTGGGCGTGGAAATCAAGGCGGCCGCCACGGTGGCCGACGCGGATTTCCGCGGCTTGCACGCCTTTGCGGAGATGGCCGGCAAGCGACTGCGGGCGGGCGTCGTGTTGTACGCAGGCCGGGATACGCTGCCCTTCGGTGACCGGATGTGGGCCGTACCGCTGGAAGCCCTCTGGGCCGATAAGCAGTGATTGCCGGCCACCTTAGGAATGGCACGGTCGCCTCTCGGCAAGTAGGGGCGACCTGCGGTCGCCCGTGAATTGCCACCATGGTCGCGGCGACCTGCGGTCGCCCTCGCAGCTACCCGACGATCCGCACAGAAATGCCAGCCACCTGGACCGCGGCCCACCACTGGCGTCGTTGGATGATTCGTTGCGGCGGGCGATGCAGAAGGCCGGCGGCCGGCGCCTTCCCTAGCCTACGCGGGGACACGTCCTTCTCGCATCGCAGGTGAGCTCCGAGCGGTGCGACCTATTTCTTTGTCGGCGTGGGCACTCCCCAGCGTCGTGCCAGGCTCCGGGCCTCGGCCGCGCCGAAGAGGCGCCCCACTACTATGACCACGTTGAGGCAATTCCGCGCGGGAGCAGCCAGAGCAATCTTCATCAGTTCGGACTCAAAGCGCTGGACGAGCGTTCTCAGCACGAGCGGCTGACGCCGGTGTATCGCCTCGATGGCATCGAGGTCATGTTCCCAACACCGAATTGCTTTGGAAAGCACCAGGTCGTACCTATCCGGCACGATGACGGTTAGCTTTGCGAGCCGGGTGATCTTCACCGCCCGAACGCGATCTTCGTAGTTGTACGGGATTTCGGCGACCGCCGCTTTCTCGATGGCGATGGCAAGCCCTGTCTCTTCTTGGGCCTGCCGGCCAGCTTCGATGAACTCGTCGGTGAGCCCGGCGAAGACGTCGACGTCAGACGTTCGGACCGTGGAGCGGTACCCGATAATTGCGGCCGCACCGCCGACGACCACCACGCTCGTCGGGTTGGGCAGATGTCGATCGATTGCGCGAAGAAAGGTGAGGAGTTGAGCCCTGTCGAACTTGGTCAAGGACCAGTTCACAGGCTCGCAACCTTGTGGAAGTAGGTCTCGAAGCTATCAAGCGGCGTGGACGTGAGCAGGCCCCAGCGTCGAGCCACGTCGGGCGTCCTTTCCATCGCGGCCATCGCCTCGAACGGGTACTTCCTGGTCTGGCGGAAGAGATACACGGGACGGTTGACATGCGCGTGCCGGCGGAGAGTCGACAGCGCCTTCTTGAACCTCGGCACCGACCCCGCTTTGGATGCAACCTCAAGGTAGTACCCCAGCACCGGAGCGCATCCTTGGCGAACAGCCTTGGTGGTCAACTCGTCCAGGTTCAGATCGTCGCGAACGCGCCAGAGAAAAACGGGCAGCATTCGGGCAAGTGCGGGATCGCGACGGCTGGCCGCCACCGCCCGCAGCGCGACGTTCTCCAGGTTGGAGGTTGCGACGGCCCTGGTCACGCGAGCACCGAAGTGCGCTACGAAGGAAAGTAGGTCGTCGTGGTTATGCGGCGCGTGCACCACGCGGAGATCATTCGCAGATCTCCGCGTCGAGGGGCGAAGATGTCTTTCGCGTGCCAGCATTGATTCAGTATACCAGGCACCCAGCGGGAGGCTGATCGGGGTGAATGAATTGGCAAAGCATCTCAAGAGGTGAGACATGGGTAGGAAGGCATTCCAGGCAATAACAGAGGGGCTCGAAGACGCGATCGCGTTCACCAAGAATGCCTTTTCAATCTGATGAGCGCCCGAATCGCCGCGGAAAGCGCGCATGGAAGTCGAAACCCGCCTCGAACAGACCTGCGTGCGGCGTGATTCGTTGTGGCAAAGACAGCCAGGCCGCGCCAAGGCGACCAGGGGCTCCTCCTACCTGACGGTCCGCACGGCAATACCAGACACGTGGACCGCGGCCCACGCGCGATCGGCCGTGTAGGCAGGGAGGCGAAGCCGCTTGGCCAGCGCCAGGCAGGCCCGGTCACCGAGAGACAACCCGAGCTTGCGCGTGCTGGTGAATAGCGCGGCCGCGCACGCCGCATCTTCAGTATCGAAGGCATAGAAGCGCAAGCCAACCGCTTGCAGGTCTGCCTCAAGGCCCGCCGTCGAAACGCCCGCGGCTGCGGATTTCTGCAAGACCTCGGACAGATTCACCGCCGACATCGCTGCGGCCTCCAGCACCGGCTCTACCAGCAGGTAGCCAGGCTCGCGTTGCAGATAGACGAGTAGGGCGGACGCATCCAACACCGCGCGCGGGGCCGGCGCCTTCGGCTCATC
>PMIX01000372.1:3131-6556 GCA_003158395.1 Myxococcales bacterium
GCTGGCAACACCAGCCGGCCCTGGGCGCCCAACCTTATGTCCATTGGAGCAACTAGTGCCATCACAACCAGTAGTGTGGCACACTCGATCGTGACGTGCCACCTTCCGCCAAGCCGGGTGAGCGAGCAGTCCGCGGCGGCCCGGACTTTGCCGTAGCGGAACTGGTGAAGCTTGCGGGATGCTTGGAGACGCGGCCGTCGCTGTTCCATTTCCGCCTGGCCTACACATGGCAAGGTCCGGATGACCCCGTGGCGCCACCG
Organism: Myxococcales bacterium; assembly: GCA_003158395.1. GTDB lineage: Bacteria > Myxococcota_A > Polyangia > Fen-1088 > Fen-1088 > Fen-1137. The sequence goes on from PMIX01000372.1 coordinate 3,392, forward strand.
GGTTCGATATCCCGGCGGACGGCCCCCTGAGCCTGGTGGGCGCGGTTCTTTTCGGCCACCAGCATCTCCACCAGCCGGCGCCGTCGCGTCAGCCTAGCCGGCGGCGCGTTTGCGTGCCCCGGTAGGGTTGTAGAAATTGTCCAGCTCCGCCAATCGGCTCTTGGGGCTTGCGGACACCAGGGCCAACGCCGAGACGATCTCCGCGCTAGGGCTCCGCCGTCTCAGCTTCAACTTCGACAGGTAGCCGGGCGAGACTCCGAGGACGCGCTCCACACGCGCCTGGTTTCCTTCCTCGCTCAAGATCCTCTCCAGGGCGGTGTCCAGCCGAATCCGCAGCTTGCTCTCGTACACAACCTCAAGAGCCTCGTCGAGCGCCTTGGCAGCCGCCTCGTCGATCCACTCCGCCCCGCATTTCCTGCAGGTAGGGACGGCGACGCGTGCAGGAATCTCCAACTCGAGATTTCTGTACATGGTAAGCCGGCCGGCGCGTGCAACCCCAACCACCGCGCGTGCGCCACACTGGCCGCATAGCCTCCCTTTCGTGCGAGTCATAGCTTGACCTCCCCGCCACGTGTTCGAAGCGGTGCTTCAAGAGGGTGAAACGAAATGATTGCGACTTCGGGCATTTCGTCGTCAACGGTGAGCTTCAGGTACCAGCCTCCTGAAATGAGCCACCGAGGAACACGCGCGCCCTGCCTTGTTGAATCATGAACTGCCCGGCCTCGACCATCAACTTCACCCGTTCGAGCGCGAAGTGGGGGATCTTGGCCTTCACTCCCATGAATGGCGAGCTGTCCGGGCTGCATCGACGCCTTCGCTGGCGCCGCTGAAACCGGGCAGGTGCGGCCCCAGCTTGCCGATGAAGGACAAATCCAAAGCGCCACCTTGGAAATGGCCAGCTCCAGTGTGGCCGGTGGGGACGACCTGCGGTCGCCCGAATCATCCCAACCTTCTCCTCGGCGGACCGAGGGAAAGGGGTAAAGGACATTAATAGTGGACGGCAATTGCTTTAAGGTACACTATTTAGAGCGTTATGAAGAACTCCCGTGCTCTGCCAGCCCTCCCTGCCGCACTCGTGCGAGCCCTGCGCAAGCTCGGCCAGGACATCTCCGCAGCCCGCCGGCGACGGCGGCTGACCATGGTCATGGTGGCCGAGCGGGCGATGATCAGCCGGACCACCCTGACCCGCGTCGAGCGGGGTGACGCCGGTGTCTCCATGGGAATATACGCGACCGTGCTGTTCGTGCTGGGAGTGGGCGAGCGCATCGGAGAACTGGCGGACCCGCGCACCGATGACGTCGGTCGCGCGTTGGAGACAGCGCGGTTGCCCCGGCGGGTGCGTCCGCCGCGCCAGCGCCGCGCGCGAGGCCCGGCATGAACCGCGAGATTCTGGTCCACGTCGACCTCGACGGACAGCCGGTCTTCTGCGGCAGGCTGTGGACCCGGAGTGCGCCGCGCGAGAGCGCGTCGTTCGAGTACGACGTTGCCTGGCGCACCAGCCGGCGCGGTTTTGCCCTCGATCCCGAGCTACCATTGGCGGCCGGGCCGTTCCATACGGGACGTCCGATCTTTCGGGCCTTCACCGATCCAGCGCCCGATCGCTGGGGCCAGATGCTCTTGCGCCGTGCAGAGCGGGCTCGCGCCAGGCGCGAGGGCCGGACCCCACGCACGCTCACCGCGGTCGACTTCCTCACCTTGGTGGACGACGAGACTCGCTTGGGCGCCCTCCGCTTTCGTGATGCGGCGGCCAACGGCGGCCCCTTCCTTTCGACCGGCGGCACACGCGTTCCGCCCCTCATGGCCCTGTCCAAATTGCTGGCGGCGACCACCCGGATCATTGCCGACGAGGAAACCGACGAGGATCTTGCGCTCGTGCTCGCGCCAGGCACCTCGCTCGGCGGGGCGCGCCCCAAGGCTTCGGTGAAAGACAGCGATGGCAACTTGCTTGTCGCCAAGTTTCCCACCGCCTCGGACGAGTGGCCGGCCACGCGCTGGGAGGCGACGNNGTGCTGCTGTTGCGCCGGTTCGATCGCGACGGGGAGGCGCGCGTTCCCTTCATGTCAGCGATGACCGCGCTGTCGGCGGACGACAACCAGATGCACAGCTATCTCGATATCGTCGATGCTCTGCGCCGGGAGGGCGCGCAGGCGGCGAAGGATCTCGGCGAGCTATGGCGCCGGCTCGTGTTCAACGTCCTGGTGTCGAACACCGACGATCATCTGCGAAACCACGGCTTCCTCCACGACGGAATCGGCTGGCGGCTGGCGCCGGCCTATGACCTCAATCCGATGCCCACTGACGTCAGGCCTCGTGTGCATGCTCTGGCGATCGACGACACAGATCCGACGGCCTCGATGGACACGGTCTGGGAGGTGGCGCCGAGGTTTGGTCTCGCCACGAAAGAGGCGCGCCAGATCGCGCATGAGGTGGCGGCCGTCGTGCGGGCCTGGCGGTCGGCGGGGAAAAAGTGTGGGCTCAAGCCCAAGGAACTCGACCGCATGGAGAGCGCCTTCGAGCACAGGGATCTCGCGCAAGCCGTGAAGTAGCCACCGTCCCCCTCGCCCCGCGTCCTCGCGGGGAGAAAGCTGGGGAGAGCAACTGTCTTGTTTTGGGCTGGCTGGGTGAAGGCTGCTGTTCCCCCGGCCGCGGCAGCGGCCGTATCNNGCGTCGGCGGGTGAGGGTCCGCGCACCGAATGCCGTCCCCGTGCTTGAAGCCTTGTCTCCCTCACCCGGCGCGCGGCGCGCGCCGGCCTCTCAGCCCTGCGGGCACTTCGGGACCCTCACGCCCTGCCCCTGCCCCCGCGGCTTCGCCGCGCCCTCGCCCGCTGCGCTCCGCTTCGCGGGGCGAGGCAATATGGCCGCTGGCGCGGCCGGTGGGAAGGCAGCATGGAATCCGCCGAGCAGGCGTGGACACCTTCGCCAGCGCCGCTGAGACCGGGCAGGAAATCGGCCGCATCGTCGGCAAGGCTGGAACGCGCGGCAGTAGGGGCGACCTGCGGTCGCCCGCACGGCTACCTGATAGTCCGCGCGGCAATGCCAGGGCACCTGGGCCGTGGCCCGGCGCGGTCGGGCAGCCGCGCATTCCGTGAGTGGCCCGGCTAGGGCACCGAATAGGGATGCGTGCGACCGGTTCTTCCGGTGAAGACCCTCAGGCACGGAAACCGC
>PMIX01000405.1 GCA_003158395.1 Myxococcales bacterium
CCAGTCGCTGGGTCGCAGCGCCCAAAGCGGCCCTACCAGCGTGGCCTCTTCGCCCCAGGCGGTCAGATAGAAGCCGATGCGGCCCTGGCGCTGGAATCGCATAAGCTTCTCGTCGAGCAGGCTATTGTGCACCATGGTCTGATAGAGATGGCGCAGCTCATCGGCCGGGATGGCAGGCTCCCACTCGGGACGCACCACGCGGCCCGCATCGTCGAGAACCCGGATAAGCTCGAACTTCACCAGGCCTGCTTAACGGTGGCGTCCCGAGTTGTCAAGGCGAGGGGAGGGCACGATACTGCCTGGCGAGGAGGCGAAAGCTACCCATGCAGCTTCACCTGAAAGATGTCGTCAACTACGCCGGGACGGACTACCTGGTCGAGGGTCTCATTAGCTACCGCATGGGGCGTCGCAAGCGGGTGCTGGCACGCCTGGTCGACGGTGAGCACGTCTTGTGGATGGAGCCGCTGGCCGACGAGCTCGACGAGCGCGTGCTGTTTCTCGAGGAGGTGCGCGACCTCGACATGACCACGCCGCCACCGGCCAACATTTCCTACCAGGGCCGAATCTACCTGCGCGTGCTGGCGGGCCAGGCTGAGGTGGCGACCAGCGGCCGCACGCCGGGTCGCGTCTCAGGGATGTGCGAGGTGTGGCGCTATCGTGCCGCCGGCGACACCTTCATCCAGATTGAGGCGTGGCCCGACGGCCTGGTCGTTTTGGCAGGTCCCTCGGCACACCAGGGCATGCTACAAATACTGCCCGCCAAGTAAGAGAGGAGACCGCGATGTACAAGCTTGTGTTGCTTCGCCACGGCGAGAGCGTTTGGAACAAAGAGAACCGCTTCACCGGCTGGACCGACGTGGATCTGTCGGAGAAGGGCCGGCAGGAGGCCAAGACCGGCGCCCAGGCGCTGAAAGACGGGGGCTACAGCTTCGACGTGGCGTACACCTCGGTACTCAAGCGCGCGATCCGCACGTTGGGGTGCGTGCTCGACACGCTGGACCTGATGTGGATTCCGGTCCACCGGTCATGGCGGCTGAATGAGCGGCACTATGGTGCCTTGCAGGGCCTCAACAAATCGGAGACCGCGGCCAAATACGGCGAGGCGCAGGTCAAGATCTGGCGGCGCAGCTACGACATCCCGCCGCCGCCCCTGGAAAGAACCGACCCGCGTTTCCCGGGCCACGATCCGCGCTATCGCGATCTTGCGCCCGACGAGCTGCCGCTGACCGAGTGCCTGAAGGACACCGTGGCGCGCTTTCTGCCGCTGTGGCACGAGACGATTGCGCCGATGGTGAAGTCGGGCAAGAAGCTTATCCTCGCGGCCCACGGCAACAGCCTGCGTGCCCTGGTCAAGTACCTGGACAACATTCCAGAGAGCGAGATCGTCGAGCTGAACATCCCGACCGGTATCCCGCTGGTCTACGAGCTGGATGCCAACCTCAAGCCGATCAAGCATTACTACCTCGGGGATCAGGCAGCCATCGAGGCCGCGATGAAGGCCGTCGCGAACCAAGGTAAGGTGAAATAGCTAGAGCTTGCCTTGCGCCAGGCAAAGCCTGGGGAAGGAGGAAGCGATAGCGGAAACCTTTCGAAGGAGCCCTGCGGGTGCGAATCCCGCCCGGGCCAGCGCCTATCGGCCAGCGTGTGCGGTAGCGGTAGCGTGAGCGACCAGCGGAAAGCGGCTTGCGTGGGCGGCTCCCGTGAGCGTGAGCGGCCCGCGACCCGCGGAGCGCGCACGCCCTCGCTCCACGCTTTCCGCCTTCCGCGCACCCCACACGAACTCGCTCACCCTCACGCCCACGCGACCCGCGACCCGCCATCCGCGGGCCGGNNGCCCTGCGGGCGGCCCGCAATTTCTCGACAGACTCTAGCTACCTCCGCAATCGGCGTTCGAGAAGCTTGTAGGCCTCGGTCAGTTTCTGCGCCAACTCAGTGGCGGTCTTCTGCTTCTCGGGCGATTCGGAATGATGGTCGGGGTGATACTTGCGCATGAGCGAACGGTACGACTTGCGCACGGTCTCGAAGTTCGAGCCCACCGGCACTTCCAGCGCGGCGTAGGCGCGGCGCACGTCATCCTCGGCTGAAGACCTGCGCGGCTGGGGGCCGGACGACGGCTGCGCTGCCTTGGGCCGGGGTCCGCTGCTCGCTGCCGTCGGGCGCGGGGGTGGGGCGTTGACCTTGGCCCTGGCCGCGGCCCGCGCGCGGTGGCGACGCTCCAACTCGGCCTCCAATTGCTCGTCGGTCAATTCGTCGAGCCCGTAGCGGCGATAGAGATCCTCGTCGGGATCGCGCGACGATTCCCAGGTCGACGCCTTGTCGAGCAGGGAGTTCAACTCAGCCCGAGCCATGTCGAAAAGCCGCTTGCTAATGGTCATGGCGTCTGCCGTCAGTCTACACCGGGGCCGCACCTATTTGTTGTAGGGCTCGCCCCGCAAGGCCGAAAGGGCTCGGTAGATTTGCTCGCACAGGATCACGCGGGCCAAGCGGTGGGGCAGGGTCAGGGGCGAGAGGGAGAGCCGCCTTTGCGCGGCCTTGACCGTGGCCGGCGCCAGGCCTTCGGCTCCGCCGATGAGAAAGGCG
>PMIX01000415.1 GCA_003158395.1 Myxococcales bacterium
ATGGCTGCCATCCTCTTGAGCTTCTTCGGCGACCTTGGCTCCGCTCTCCGCATTCGTGGCGATCTCGTCCTTGAAAACCTTGCCCTTTGTCAGCAGCTGGCGGTCTTCAAGCGCCGCGACCCGCGCCCGCACCTGATTCATCCTGACCGCCTCTTCTGGATCGCGCTCTCTCGGGTCTGGTCGCGTTGGCGCGAGACCATGGTTCTCGTGAAGCCCGAGACCGTCGTGGGGTGGCACCGCTGGGCTTTCCGCCGGTTCTGGACCTGGCGTTCTCGCATGGGCAAGATCGTCGAGCTGCCCGAAGTCGGCGGCCTCCACCACCGCTACGAACGCCTCGCTGCCTGAGCAGCGCTGGCGTTCGTGTGGGGCGAAAGTGGCCGAGATCCGCCCAAGGACCTCGCCGCTATCTCTCGAGGTGCTGGACGATGGCCGTTCAAGTGGCACACGCCCATCCTTGGACGCCCTTTTTCAGCGCGCACCCAGCGCCACCATCACGTCAGTGCTCGCAGACGGAATTTTGGCGAGGCACAGCATGCCATTCCCCAAGATTCAAGGGGGGCTTGGCAGGAGCATTCTGTCCTGCGAAGCGCGTTATGCAGGCGTTCCGGACTCAGGTGGAGCGACACTGGCGTCACCGCCGCCGAAGCCAGCGTGGAGGACCCGCTTGGGACTGGTCGCGCAGAATCTGCAGGCGATTGCCCGACGGCGCGTCGGTCCCTGCCATCGGCATAATCGATGCAGCGCTTTGAGCCATCATGGACAAAGACCCGGCGATGGACAAGATGGTGAGCAAGGTCAAGATCGGCCGTGGAAGGCGAGTGGCCATCACGGCGGTTGCCGTGATCGTAGTCGCACTTCTGATTGCGGTGGTGGTCGCCGGATTCCGTGGCAGGCACATCTTGCGAAATTCCGCGGCGATGACGACCCCTGTTCCGGCCTCCACCAATGTCGGGGGGCGACCATAGTGGTTGGCGAGATTCCTTCTTTGAGAAACCGCGCCAGCTTCGGTCCAAACACCCCGAACTGTATCTCCAGCTTCAGCAGCTCTACAGCCAGGATCCGGCTGCACTAGGCACCCGCTGATCGTTGAGGTGAGCAAGGGAGAGGCGCTCACAGCCATCGCCGAAGTGTGTAGAAAAGTCGCGCGAACAGGCGCTGGAGAATTCCACGGCGCGCCCAGCTCGTGCGGTCGATTGCGATGCAGCGATCGAGATCAGCGTCGAAGTCTCGGCCGAGCGTACGGGCGGTCGCCTCGTCGCCCACCAGCACGCTCAGCTCCCAGTTCAGAAGCAGGCTTCGTCGGTCAAGGTTGTACGAACCGATGGCGCAGACCACGCCGTCAACAGACAGGACCCTTCGCATGGAGCATCGAAGGCAGCCATTCGTAGACCGCAACACCGGCCCGCAGCAGGGCCGCGTACGTGGCGTGCGCAGCCCACTGCATTGCGAGGATGTCGTTGTGGTGCGGGAACATGACCATGACATCGACGCCTCGTTTGACGGCGTTTCGCAAGAGCCGTCGCCAGCTACGGTCTGGGATGAAGTAGCCAGCCATGATCCGCACCGTGTGCTGAGCCTGTCTGACCGCGAATTGGTAGTGTCGGCCCTCCTGGTCGAATGCGGCACGCCGCAAGTACGATGCCGGTTCATCGGAAGCCCTTGTTGTCCATACCCAGTCAGTCGCGCACCTTTCGTTTACGTTCGACCGACTCCGGTGACTGATGCCGTTTCACCTCATCGCCACCAAAGGGTCACCACAGCCCAGAGTATCCCAATGAAAAACACCATCCACACGAAATCGCCACCCCATCCCCAAGCCTGACGGTTGAACGTGGCGAAATCGCCGGCGGTGACAGCCCTCACGCCGCGGCGCCGCTGGATATACCTCGGGTATGGCGGCCCCCATTTCCGGTACCCCCAGCCGTAGCCTATCGAAGGCACGAGAAACAAGAACATGAATGCTATCCACAACAACCACGACATGCTCATCATTGAAATCTCGCTTTCTTCGTTCTCGATTGGCGCAAGCAATGCGCTTCGTTTCTGGGGACGCAGAGACTGCGCCTCATGGGCGACTTCCAAGGTGCCTCGCCTCGTTCATTTTGTGCGCTTGCACGATTGGTGCCAAAGAGTTTCGAGTGAAGCCGGGGCATCGCAGCTCTTCACCTTCAGGGCGGCAACTCGTCTCCTTCAAATCGAATGAAACGGTACCTCATCTTGATTGAAGCCACCGCTCACCGCGATGGGACCGAAATGCGGTTGCGTCAGGATCGCCGCCCGATGCGCCTTACAGCCATGGCCCTCAGTGGCCGACGCGTTTTGATGGTCGCCCAATCGGGGCAGCTCCTTGCCCCTGGACCGCTTCTTGCGCAAACCCCGACGAATCGCCGAGCGCGGCACCGGGCAAGTACCTGGAGTTGTTCGTGTCTGATCGATGGCTCGAAAACTGCTTTAGCCATGGTCGGAGATGTGAAGCATCTCGATTCCGCCAGCCCCGTGATACGGCGTAGTGGCCCATGCGCTACCCGTGGGCATTGCGGAAGCCGCCTGTGACACGCAATCCTGCACCTGCCAAAAACCAGACGCATTGCCTGCGTCAAGAAGATGCCCTCGAGAACAAATGACAGCCTTCGCACCGTAGCGGTTGCCCTGGTCGCAAACCTCGCCACCGCCCTGGCGAAGGTGCTGGCTGCGCTGTTCACCGGGTCGAGTGCAATGTGGGCGGAGGCGTTCCATGCCTTCGCAGACAGTGGCAACCAAGTGCTGCTTCTGCTCGCCCAGCGGCGCAGCGGTCGCCCGCCCGATGAGCAGCATCCACTCGGCCACGGGCGGGCAGCCTATTTCTGGGCGCTGATTGCCGCCATGGGAGTCTTTGCAATCGGCGCCGTGCTTTCGGTGCATCAGGGAGTCGAAGGGCTGGTTCACCGACAACCGATCTTGTCATTCCGAATCGCCTACTTGGTGCTCTTCGTCTCGTTCTGTCTGGACGGCGTTTCCTTAATCCAAGCCCACCGACAGCTCAGGAGAGAGGCGCAGGCGCTGGAGCGAACATTCCTGGAGCACCTCGATCTAAGCTCGGACCCGGTCGTGCGAGCGGTGTTCGCGGAGGATGCTGCGGCGCTGGTCGGCAACCTGATCGCCGCCGTAGGGATCGCGCTTCACCAGGTCACAGGGTCAGGAATTTCAGACGGAATCGCTGCGATCATGGTTGGGATTCTGCTCGGCTTTGTCGCCTTCCAGCTCGCCGCACGCAATGGTGACATCCTGATCGGGGGCCAGGTGTCCGCAGCCCTGCGCGGCAGGATCGGAGAGATGATTGTCGCCCAGCCCGGCATTGTGGCGGTTACGGAGCTGGTGGTGACGTTCATCGGGCCGCGACAGGCATGGGTGGTTGCGCG
>PMIX01000433.1:0-3227 GCA_003158395.1 Myxococcales bacterium
TTCCCAGTAACCGGCGGGATTACTTACGGCGGGACAGCATCCAACGGGACACCTTACCCGGGGACAAATCTCGGCTTGTCCTTTGTCCTGTTCGACCCAAAGAGCGCCACAATCGGTAGCGGCTCTTCCACAATCTACGTGGGCGTCGCGGATATCACCGACGGCAGCAATCTCTTCGTTTCCAAGGACAGTGGGCTTACTTGGGGTCCAGTCGCCGGTGGTCCTTCTCAATGGATGCCGCATCACGCGACCTTTGATTCGAACGGCAACCTCTACCTTGCATACAATTACGGCGTCGTTACCAAGAGTGCGACGGACGGCACGACGACTAACTATCCCGTAGGAGGCCCCAATAGTTTCACTGCGGGTGGGATCTGGAAGTTCGATCCGGTTGCTGCTTCATGGACAGACATTACGCCGAACAAAGGCAGGTTCGGTTACGGCGGCGTTACGGTGGATCCAAATACGGGCACGATCATCGCGGCCACGCTCGACTGGTGGAACCCGGATGAAATATACCGCAGCAAGGATGGCGGAACGACCTGGATAGCGATTGGGCGCAATGCTCAACATAACCTCAATGGAGCAGAATGGTTGCGCTGGGGAGCGGCCAGTTGCGGTACCCCCAATCCAACGGGATGGATGGGCGACATCAAGATCGATCCGTTTGATTCTGACCACGTCATGTACGTCACCGGCCAGGGTGTTTGGAGTACCAATAACGCTACCGCAGCCGCGCCGGGTGACATTGTGTGGACGTTCAATGACCGCAATCTCGAACAAACCGCAGTGACCGACATGGTCCCTTCGGTCAACGGCGCCTTCTTGAGTTGCGTCGGTGACATTGGGGGCATGCGCAACGAGAATCTTGATCAGCCCTCTCCCATCGGAATGTACAGCAACCCCGTTTTTGGTTCTTGTAGTAGTTTGGATGTTGCCGGGCAAAACTCGGATATCGTCGTGCGCGCGGGCAGTGCGTCGAGCTCCAACAGTGGGAAAATCGGCGGCTACTCGACGGACAATGGGAGAACCTGGTCGCCCTTCGCAACATTGCCTGCCGGAGCAGTCACGACCGTTTCCGGTGGCAAGCTCGCGGTATCTGCCGACGGCTCGACGGTTCTGTGGGGCCTCAGTTGCATCATTGCACCGGCGACCACCGCTTCCACTGTGTTTTACGTCTCGTCGGATATGGGAGCCAAATGGAACGCGGTGTCCGGGTTGCCAGGAAACTCATCAATCGCTGCGGATCGAGTGAATCCCTCCAAGTTCTATGGCTACTCGTACGCCAACAGCGTCGGGACCGTCTATGTGAGCAATGACTCTGGCATGAATTTCGCAGCGGCAACGCCGAATTCCACTGCCTTTCTGGGACGAGGCACGCTTCGCGTCTCGTTTGGCCATGAGGGCGACGTTTGGCTTGCCAGCAACTCGGCGCTCTATCATTCGACGGAATCCGGGGCGAATTTTGCGGCGCTGGGCAATGTGCAGGCGGCCTATGCCGTTGGTTTCGGCAAGGCGGCCGATGGCAGCGCCTTCCCCAGCGTTTTCCTGCTGGGCGCGGTCGGTGGCGTCACCGGGATCTTCCGCTCCGATGATCAAGGCGCCAATTGGACACTTATCACCGATGATCAGCATCAGTTCGGGGTAGCTGGCTACCTCGCCGGGGACGAGAATGTCTCTGGTCGTGTGTACGTCGGCTCGAATGGGCGCGGAGTCATTTACGGCGCCCCCCTAAACTAGGCCACGCTCGCCGCTTCGTCTGAACGCGACGGCATTTTCGGTCGAGTCTCGCCTAAGATCTGTAATCGGCCATTCGGGATGGCTGATCACGCGTCAAGACATTTCTTCGCGACCAAGCGGAGGCTAGCTGTGCTAACCTGCACACTAGTCCTTCCGCAACGATTCAGCCTTGCCAGGGCCATGGAGATTCTCGCATGGACCACATCGGATTCATGTCGTTTGCCTTCTTGGTGTGTACTGCACCGTTTGGTGCGGGGTGTGGACACAGCGCGATCGCGCTTGATGCCGGCGTGGTTCTGCCGGTGGATGCGCGTTCCCCCGACCCATTGATGGACGTGACCGGCACCGTCTCCGGCGGTCGGGACCCGCTGCCAGTCGACGGTGCCCCGTACGCCTTCTCCAACCTGACGACGACGATGACCGAGATGATGGCCGCCGCGGTTCGCCCCTGGGGGGCCCGGCACGCGAAGGAGAGGCGTGCCGGCTGGCAGATGAAGATTGATCTCCTCGACGCGCAGGCTGAGCTGCGAGGAGGGCTTCTCCGGGCGGAGATCGAGATCCGCACCACGTTGCGCTCGCGCGATGGACTTGTGTCCCTGGGCCAGAGTCAAAACCACTGCAAAGTGACCGGCGTCGACAGCCGCGACCCGCCCAGCGCCGTGTATCGCTGCCTCGAGAACCTGGCCCGCGATCTGGCCGGCTGGCTGGAAACGGCACATCCCTAGCAAGGAGAAAAGCAAGATGCGTGCCCTCGTCATCATCGCCCTCGTCAGCACGGCGCTCGGTTGCGCCACCATCCAGCCCGGACACCGGGGCTTGTACTTCGAACCGTCCAAGGGTCTGCATCGCGATATCCTCACTCCCGGCCGGCACTGGGTCGGCGTTTTCGGGAGGATCGAGGATTTCGATATCACCTATGCGACGCATGCCGAGCAGATCGAGACCCTTTCTCAGGAAGGGCTCAAGATGGTCCTGCGCATCGCACTCATCTACCGGCCGGTCGCCTCCGAGCTTTACGAACTGGAGACCGAGATCGGTCCCACCTACTACGATGAGGTCGTGGGGCCCGAGTTTCGCAGCGTCGCGCGCGGTGTGGCGGCCCGCCACCCGTACATGGAACTGCACCGCAAGAACGAGCAGATCGAGGACGAGGTCGAGGCCGATCTGCGGCGGCGCACCGCGGGCAAGCACGTCGAGATCGCCTCGGTGACGCTGGAGTCGATCCAGTATGAACCGGCCATCCTGAAAGCGGTTCAGGACAAGTTGGCGGCCGAGCAGGACTCGGCCCGGCAAAAGACCGTGCTGGAGAACGAGGGCATGCGCAAACGTCTCGAGCTGCAATACCAGGCCGAGCAGGAGAAGATGAGAGCCGATGCGTCCCTGCGCGAGAAGCAACGCGAGCTAGAGCTGAGCAAGGCGCAAGCGGAAACCGATCGGGTCAAGGAAGAATCCGAGGCGGCGAAGCGCGTGATCCAGGCGCGCGGCGA
>PMIX01000433.1:3234-7716 GCA_003158395.1 Myxococcales bacterium
CCTGAATGCGTTCAGGGCATCCGGCGCAGCCGGGCCGGGCGAAAGGCACGAGAAGCGGTAGAGCTGGCGCTTGGCGCGCTCTTGCCCTTGCGCCCAATCGCCGTCAATCACTGCGCCGCCGGCAAGAATCCCGCCGCTTCCTTTTTGCAGGCCTCAATGTCCTTCTGGCTCGTGGCGCGCTCGAACTCGCGGGTCTGGGTGCCGCCAAGATCGCGCTCGTAACCCTTGATCGTGAGAGGCCCCGTCATCGCCGTCATCTGGCCGGCGATGACTTCAATCCGATACTGACGGCCCGCCTTCATCGGCAAGGCGAAGGTCCATCGCCCCGTGGTCGCGGTGACCGCGACATTGCCGGGAGACTGATCTGCCCAGTGCGATGGCGTACCGATGAAGTGGCAACCGGGCAAGAGCTCGAAGTACCCACTGAGCGACGAGACGTCCTTGTCATCGACAAATTGCACGTAGCCGGAGAGGGTGGAAACCTGCTGCGGACCGAGGGGCTGCGGCGTGGATGGATAGAGCCGGTCGGGGCGCACATTCCCGCCCGAGACGCAGGCGCCAGCCGTTAGGGCAAGGGCCATCACGAAACCCTTGAAATGCTTCTGCATGGGACAATTATGTTCGGGTGGGCGCCGCGTGTCCATTGGCGCCAACGCATCGATGCCGTGGCGCCCAATCGCCAGCAATCACTGAGGCGCGGACTGAGCTCGCGCCGCTTCCGCCTTGCAGGCCTCGATGTCTTTCGGGCTTTCGGCGCGCTCGAACTCGCGAGTCTGGTTGCCGCGAAGGTCGCTCTCGTAGCCCTTGACCGTGATTCGCCCCGTCGGCGCCATCATCCCGCTGGTCCTGAATTCAATCCGATACTGATGGCCCGCCCTCATCGGCAAGGCGAAAGTCAATCGCCCCGTGGGCACGACGATGCCGGATTTGCCCCAGGGCAACCATCCGCGTGATGGCGTGCCGATGACGTGGCAACCGGGCAAGAGCTCGAAGTACCCGCCGAGCGACAAGACGTCCTTGTCGTCCACGAATTGCACGTGGCCGCTGAGGGTGGAAACCTACTCCGGAGCGAGGGGCTGCGGGGCGGGTGGATAGAGCCGGTAAGAGCGCACGCCCCCGCCCGAGAGGCAGCCGGCGGTCGACAGGGCAAGAGTCATCACGAAGACCACACAGCCCGTTTGCATGGGGCGATTATGTTCCGGCCGGCCGACTATGGACACACCATTTTTTCGAGGCTGTCCTATGATGGCAAGGCTCTTGAGGTGAACCCATGATCTTGCGTGCGACCTTGATCCTTGTGTCTTCTTGCCTGCTGCAACCCATGGCCTGGGGACGGGCCGAATCCGTCCCGAACGGCGCGGTGGTGACGGTGCCCGGCCTGAACGTCCAGATCCAGTTCTACGGGGAGAACACCGTGCGGGTGCTCAAGTGGCTGCCCCAGGGTTCTGCGGCGAAGAAGAGCCTAGTGGTGATTCAGAACAAGCTGCCGAAGCTCAAGCTGGAATCCCAAGAAACGCCTTTGGAGCTCTCGCTCAGTTCGAAAGCCATGACGGTCCGGCTCTCGAAGCAGTATGGCAGCGTGACCTTCCTGCGCGCTTCCGGCGACATTCTGCTCGCGGAGAGTGGAAAGGCTGCCCTCGCTCCGGTGGAGTTCAGCGGCGACAAGGGCTTCAGCCTTCTACAACGTTTTACCCTCACCCACGCGGAAGGCATCTACGGCCTTGGACAACATCAGGATGGGTACATGAACTACCGGGGCCGCTCGGTGACCCTGGTGCAGGCCAACACGCAGGCCTCCACGCCCTTCCTGGTTTCCACCCAGGGCTACGGACTTCTGTGGGACAACACTTCCAAGACCATCTTCAAGGACGGGCCCGATGGGCTGACCATCACCTCTGACATCGGTGACAGCCTCGACTACTATGTGATCCAGGGCGACAACATCGATGGCGCCATCGCTGGTTACCGCAATCTGACGGGTGCCGCCCCCATGTACGGCAAGTGGGCCTACGGATACTGGCAAAGCAAGGAGCACTACCACACCCAGGACGAGGTGTTGGCAGTGGCGAAGGAATACCGCAAGCGCGGGATCCCCATCGACAACATCATCCAAGACTGGAACTACTGGGGCACCATGCGGAACTGGAGCGGCATGATTTGGGATCCCGTGCGCTACCCCAAGCCGGCCGAGATGATGAAGACGCTCCACACTCTTCACTTCCATCTTGCGATCTCAATCTGGGGAGGGTTGGGGCCAGATAGCAAGCTCTACAAGGAGATGGACAAGAACGGTTTCCTGTTCAGGCCCTCGGGCTGGGCTGGGTTCAAGTTCTACGATGCCTTCAATCCTGCGGCCAACGACCTCTATTGGAGGTACCTGAAGAAGGGGCTCTATTCCAAGGGCATTGATGGCTGGTGGCTAGATTCCACCGAGCCAGACATCATCAATGCCCTCAGTAAGGAATCCTCCGAGTACGAGATGAAACGGGTGGAGAACAACCATTTAGGCTCCTGGGCGCGGTACCTCAACGCCTACCCGTTGATGATCACCGGCGGACTGTATGACCATCTTCGCAAGGAGAATAGTCGCCAGCGGGCCTTCATCCTGACCAGGTCCACCTTCGCGGGACAGCAGCGCTACGGCGCCACCACTTGGTCCGGGGATATCGGCGCGAGCTGGGATATCTACCGCAAACAGATTTCCGCGGGGATCAACCACTCAATGGCAGGGATCCCCTACTGGACCTTCGATATTGGCGGCTTCGTCCTGGGCAGCTACAACGGCGTCTTCGATCGCGGTATCAAGGAACCCGCCTACCAGGAACTCTACACGCGCATGTTCCAGTTGGGTGCCTTCAGTCCCATCTTCCGGGCCCACGGCTCCGAAGGGCCGCGCGAAATCTGGGAATTCGGTGAATTCTCCGATGCCCTGGTGAAGGCCGACCGGTGGCGCTACCGCCTGATGCCGTACATCTACTCGCAGGCCTGGAAGGTCACAAGCGAAGGGCAATCGATCATGCGCGGCCTGCCCATGGATCTTCCGAAGGATGCGAGGACCTTCGGCATCGACGACCAGTTCCTGTTCGGTCCTTCGATCATGGTTTGCCCTGTGACGGAGTACATGGTTCACCGTCCGCCTGAACCTACTGTGCTCGTTCCCACGGCCAATCTGCGCACGAAGGATGGCCAGCCGGGCGTCCTGGTCACCTACAGCAAGGATGTGGACCACAAAGTTCCATCGCTTGTACGCGTAGAGCCGCGTATCGATCTCATGTGGTACACAGGCCGTCCCGACTACGCCACGGAGAGCACTTTCTCGATCCGCTGGGAAGGGAAGCTGGTGCCCACCCAATCCGGCCCGCACCAGCTCCAAGTCAAGAGCTTCGGCGCCCGGCGCCTGTTCCTGGACGGGAAGGAACTGCCCTTCCTTTTCGATAACACCCTGGAGCGCTACACGCAGCCCCTGCAACTTCAGGCGGGCCATTCCTACGATCTGGTCATGGAGATCGAGAACCCGACGCCGGGTGCGGTCAAGGCTCAACTCTACTGGAGGACACCGGATCTCTACGCCAAAGAGAAGGTGGTGGAAGTGCGGCCCAAGACCCGCAAGGTCTACCTTCCTGCGGGTTCCGCGTGGGTGGATTTCTGGACGGGCAAGACCATGGTTGGCGGCACCACCATCACGGCCGATGCGCCCATCGACAAGATTCCGCTGTTCGTCAAGGCCGGTTCCATCCTGCCGCTTGGACCAACCATTCAGTACACCTCCGAGAAGCCCGCAGATCCCATCGAGCTGCGCATCTACCCCGGAACCGACGGCCAGTTCCTCCTCTATGAGGATGAGGGGGACAACTACGACTACGAAAAGGGCGTGTACGCGACCATCCCTTTCCGGTGGGACAACGGGAAGCGCCAGCTCACCATTGAAAACCGCAAGGGCAGTTTTCCCGGCATGCTAAAGCGGTGCAGTTTTCATATCGTCGTGGTGGGCGAAGGGCGCGGTGCGGGAATGGATCTCGCGGAGAAGCCCGACCAGGTGGTTTCGTACGATGGCAGTCAGAAGGTCGTGAAGTTCTAGCTATCCGACCATGGGCAGTACGCCGCCTGGGCGACCATAGTGCGGGACCACGTCGTCGCCTGGCCGTGGCTCGACGAATTTCCCCAGCGCACGAGAATAGTACAGACAGCCGACCTCGCTCGGATCGCGCGTGGTGAAGAAGTGCTCAGCGGCGTCCAGGGCGGCCAGCCAGCGCAGCTTCAGCTCGGGGAGATCGACGGGTTGTGCGAGGTGAAGCCGGGCGAAGTCCTCGGGGCGATAGCGGCCACGACGGCGCAGCAGATCGAGCAACATGGCGGGCGTGAAGCCGGGATCCTTCCCCGCTGCGGCCCAACACAAAGCCCCAAGAGGCAGGTGGTCCATTGCCTCGTGGATGTCGAGGTAGTCGCGAGGTTCGTCGCGGCCGACCAGCGCCAGCAGCTTGT
>PMIX01000218.1:0-36156 GCA_003158395.1 Myxococcales bacterium
GAAGCTGGCCTATGTGGAGTGTGGGGTGATTTCCGCGCCGTCCAGGCAGCCGCGCAACCAGCGCTTGCTGACCATCGGCCGCGGCCTGCGTGAGCTGCTCAACGAGCTTGGGCCTGACGAAGTCGCCATGGAGCAGGCATTCTACGGCAAGAACGTGCAGGCCACCCTGGCGTTGGGCGAGGCGCGGGGCGTGGCCCTGTTCATCGCAGGTGACTGCGGAATGTCGGTCGTCGGATATGCCCCGGCGCGGGTCAAGCGCACCGTTGTTGGCCATGGCCGGGCGAGCAAATCCCAGGTCGGCTACCTGGTGCGCGCCATCTTGGCCATGCGTCGGGCACCCGAGGCTGACGCCGCCGACGCCCTGGCCATTGCGATCTGCCACGCCCGCCACAGCGGGTGTGCGGCGTGGCGGAGGTAGGCAGGCGAGTTCATTCCGGCTCGGCGGTGCCTTCGGCGACCCAGTCTTTGGCGTCGGGAACCTGCTTGAAGAACTCGCCCAGCGCAGCGCTGAGGTGTTCGGCATAGCGGAAATGCGCACCCATTCCCGTGCGAAGCTCGGCCTCGTAGATGAACTTGTCGGCGTGCGTGCTGTGTTCGAAGGGTGTCTGGGCGCCCAGCAAGAGGGAATAGACGTAGGCCGGAGAGCCCCGTTGAAGTAAATCGCGGGTCAACTGGGCCTGCTCGGACAGCAGCGCGGCGTGGGGCGCGCGGGGCACCTCGGGCGGGAGATAGAAGCCGGCCTGGATGAGAGGGGTGTGTCGGTAGCCGGTACGATGGCGGTTGAGGTCACGCAATTCCGCAATCGCGAGGTTGTTCCAGGCAAAGGTCACCCGCATGCGGCGGATGGCGGATCCACAGTAGCCGTAGCGGTTGGCCCGGTGTCGCAAGGCTTCGGCGACCGGCTGGGATTCAGGCAGCCACGGCGGGGCGCCTCGGTCGACCTTGACCCAAACCGCGTCGGGAAGCGGTTCGGATGACAGCCGGTCAAGCCCAAGCCCAATTGAAGCGGCAAGGTCCTGCTTCGCCTGTTCCTGGTACGAGGATTCCGAGCTGCAGTGGCGCATGAGTCGCGGCGACAGTTTGACCAATTCGTTGCGGATCTCGGCCGCCGCTGCGCGCGCCTCGGGCTGGGGCAAGGAATCAAGGTGTTTCACCGTTTGCGCCCACATGCGGGAGGTTTGCACGACCGCCAGATTGGTGCGCGCTGCGAAAGGAATGAAGTACCGCGCGCGATCCAGGGCAAAGTTCTTGCGGATACGCGCCGCGACGGCAGGTCGCGCATCTTTGGGAATGCGTACACGCTCGGGCTGGGAGTTGCCCAGGGCTTCCAGCTGCGCATATTCGGATTGGTAGGCAGCAAACGCACGGGCCATGGTGGCGCGCCAACGGTCCGCCAGATCGTCTGGAATTCCGAGTTCGGCAGGGGACGAGAGACTGGAAGCATCCATCGCGATGTAGCGGGTGCTCGATTCCTGGCCATCCGCCATCGTCGAGATCTCGAACATCTTGTAGGCCAGCCACATCGACACGTCGTCGACAGCGATGGCCAGCCCGCCGGTCAGGCCGCCGATGGACGCGTGGCCATAGTCGACAAACTTGAGGATGCGATCGATCGACTCGTCCGGGTGGGCTAGATCCACGCGTCCGATGATCGTGGCCAACCCCTCATTGCTGCGGGAGTATCGTGCGAGCACGGAGGCAAGCAGCTCCGGGGTGACGCGGGGCAAGTTGGCCGCGCTCGGGGGCGGTACTACGGCAAGGCCAGTGACCTTCATGCGGCGGCTCTTGCTTGAACCATATAGGTGCGGTGAAGAAGAATCCACCGCTAGCCACGGACGCCCAGGCAGGGGTAGGCTTGCCGACACAATGCCCTGTACCCCTAACGTTGAGTTTCTTCGCAAGCCGCGAAGATTCTCGACAGCGCCACGATGGCTGCAAGAAGCCGTGGTCGTGGTCGTGGCCGTGGCCGTGGCCGGAGTGATCCCTTTGGTTGCGGCCGTCAGGCTGCGATGTATGCTC
The DNA here is from genome assembly GCA_003158395.1 of Myxococcales bacterium. GTDB lineage: Bacteria > Myxococcota_A > Polyangia > Fen-1088 > Fen-1088 > Fen-1137. The sequence goes on from PMIX01000218.1 coordinate 2,020, forward strand.
TCTTCTCTCCCCTTCTCGGCCGCTCAATGATCGCTTCGCTGCGCGGTATCTTGCTTGAGAAGAATCCCGACACCATCGTGATCGAAGCAGGGGGCGTGGGCTACGCCGTGACGGTCACCGCGGCCGCCCAGCGCGCGCTGCCGGCGCCGGGCGCCGAGGCGCGCTTGTTGATCTACACGCATGCCGTGCAAGACGGTCCCCTACAGCTCTTTGGCTTCGCCGAGCCCGAGGAGCGCCGCATGTTCGAAACCCTGCTGACCGTACAGGGCGTGGGTCCCAAGGCAGCGGCTGCCATCCTGTCCGGCCTTCCCATCGGCGACCTCGTCCGCGCCATCCGCGCGGCTGACGTGACCACCCTGACCAGGATTCGCGGCGTGGGCCGCAAGACCGCTGAACGCATGGCGGTCGAGCTGCGCGACAAGATCGGAATGGCGGCGGGCACTGGTCGCGAAGCGTCTGCGGTCTTTCCGCTTCCGCGCAGCTTGCCTCCTGGCCGGCGAGGTGAGGTTTTTGGCGCCCTGCAGGCGCTGGGCTACCGGGCGAATGAGTTCGAGGCCATCCTGTCGGCACTCGACGAGAGCAAGCCCACACCTGACCTCATCAAGGAGGCGCTGGCGGCCATGAGGAGGAAGTGATGGCGCGCAAGCGGCATGACGAGGGAGCTGCGCCGGGCGAGCGCGATTTCCCGGCGCGTGTGGTGTCACCCGAGGCGGATTCGCCCAAGGAGAAGGCTCTCGACGTGGCGCTCAGGCCGACGTCGTTCTCCGAGTTCGTCGGGCAGCGCAAGGTGGCCGAGAACCTGGAGGTCTACGTGGCCGCGGCCAAGAAGCGCGGCGGAACGCTGGACCATGTCCTTCTGTCGGGCCCGCCTGGACTGGGCAAGACCACTTTGGCGCACCTGCTGGCGCACGAGATGGGCACCCAGGCACGCGTCACCTCAGGGCCGGCGCTTGAGCGCAAGGGCGATCTGGCGGGCATCCTCACCTCGTTGGGCCGCGGCGACGTGTTGTTCGTCGACGAGATCCACCGGCTGCAGCCGATCATTGAGGAAAGCCTCTACCCGGCCATGGAGGACTTCAAGATCGAGATCGTGACTGGGATGGGCGCAGGCGCCAGCGCCATCACGGTGCCCATCGAGCGCTTTACCCTGGTGGGCGCCACCACACGCACGGGCCAGCTCACCTCGCCGTTGCTCTCGCGCTTTGGCATCGTCGAACGACTTGATTTCTACGCGCCGGCCGAGCTCACCACCATTGTCAAGCGCTCAGCCAAAATCCTGGGCATTCGTCTCGACGAGGAGGGCGCGCTCGAAATTGGCCGTCGCGCCCGCGGCACGCCTCGCATCGCCAATAAGCTGCTCAACCGGGTGCGCGACTTCGCCGAGGTGCATGGCGACGGCCGGGTCACGCGCGCGGCAGCCGACTATGGCCTGCGCCGTTTGGGCGTGGACGAGCTGGGACTGGACGAGGGGGATCGCCGGCTCCTGCGCGCCATCATGGAGCGCTTCGATGGCGGCCCGGCGGGCATCGAGTCGCTGGCTGCCGCGCTGGCCGAAGATCGTGACACCTTGGAATACGTGCACGAGCCCTATCTCATCCAGCAGGGCTTCCTGGTGCGCACGCCACGTGGCCGCCAGGCTACCCGCCAAGCCTACGAGCACATGAAGATTCCGCTCCCATCGACCGGCCGCAACGGCCCAAGCGGGCAGGGCAGTCTCTTCTAGTACCCCTTCTTGGAAATCCGTAGCTGGTTCCGGGGCCGGAAGCCGGATCCGGTTCCGAATCCGGGACCGGCTGCCGGATCCGGCCACCGGCCACCGGTCCCGCCGCCGTCAACCCGGCCGCCCAACCAGCTACGAAATTGCGAGAGGCGGTACTAACCCCGGGCTAGGCATGACCCGGTTATGTTGGTGACGCACTCCCGACCGCCTGCTTCTGTCGAAGCTGCTTAAGATCTTCGCTAAACGCGGCGAAAAGCCTTCAGGATGAAGTTCGCCATCTTTGGGGCTGCGTTTGCGGCCGTGCTGCCTCTCTGGGCCTTGCCCGGCACGGCCTCCGCCGATGCCGCGCAGACCCTGCGCGAGACGGTGATCAACGTGGAAGCGCCAGTTGCGATTCCGCTCAGTGAACCGCTGCGCGATCGCTTTGGGGTTGGCACCATGCCGGCGATCTCCGCGAGCTTGCCAGCGGGACGCTGGACTCTCCTGGGGCTGCGCCTGCGCGAAGGCTTCCTCAGCAATGGCCCTGCGTCGGCGGATCGCGCGATTCGGGATCCCGGAATGGGCGGTTTGATGGTGCTGTCCGCCATCGGCAGATTCCGGCCCCTGGCAGGGCGTGAACGCGATTCGCGTACCGTTGGTCCGTGGATCGAGATCGGGGCAGGCCCTGGTCTGACCGGGACACTGGTGCGGGCGGTGGCCGAAGGTGCGGTTGGCTGGAATTTTCGGTGGGGAGGATGGATCTTTGGCCCCTCGGCTCGCTACCTGCATGTGGTACAGCCATCCAACTCACTGGACAGCGCGGACGCCCAGGTAGCCTTGCTCGGCGTCGAGATCGTGATGCATGATTCACACAGACCCGCGCTGATTGTGGCTCCGGTCGCGGTTGCGGTGGCGCCGCCCAAGGTTCTCGATCGGGACGGCGATGGAATCCCCGACGACTCGGACCAGTGTCCCGACCAGCCCGAGGACAAAGATGGATTCGAAGACGAGGATGGCTGCCCGGATCCCGACAACGATAAAGACGGAATCCCTGACGTTGCGGACGCTTGCCCGAACGAACCGGAGACGGTCAATGGGGTTGACGACGAAGACGGCTGCCCGGACCAGGCGCCCATCGTGGTCAAGGAAGACCGCATTCTGCTGACCGAACACGTGCTCTTCGACACCAACCGGGCCCGGGTGCGAACCGCGGGCCGGCCCGCACTGGCGGCGGTGTTGAATCTGTGGAAGCAACATCCCGAATGGGACCATTTGGTTATTGAGGGTCACGCGGATCGCCGTGGTCCGGATCCGTTCAACGATTGGCTCAGCCACGAACGGGCCCAGCGGGCGCGCAAGGTCCTCATCGAGATGGGCTTTCCGGAGGAGAAGCTTGCGGTCGCCGCCTTCGGGCGCAAGCAGCTGCGCGTGCAGGGAAACAGTGAAGAGGCTGATCGAGAGAATCGCCGAGTCGAATTCGCCATCATCAAGAAGGTCGAAGACCGCCCGAAGGCGGAGGATCCCACCCAACCGCAGCAACACGCACAAGCCGGAGGGCTGCAGCCATGAGGGTGCGATTGGTTCTTGCAGCCGCGGCGTTGCTTGCATTGCCAGCGTGCCTCGATCCCATCGTGGGAACCCAATGCGCGAAGGGCTACTCACCCTGTGGCAGCAAGTGCGTGCTGGCCGGGTCGTGTATCCTCCGCGATGCTGGAGAAGGAGCGGATGTCCAGACCGCGACGCTGCCCGATGGCAGCCTTGGTGAGGCCGAGTCCAACGCGGACGCGGAAGCGGTGGAGACCGGCCCGGCGGCGGATGGAAACCTGGTCACCGATGGCGATGAACATGAGGTTGGTGACAAGCAAACGGACGTCGCTCCGACGGCGGAGGTGGGGTTCGGCGACGCCGGTGGTGGGCAGGCGGACGGGCCAGTGCCACCCGTGGCATCGGACGGACCAGAAGGCGCGTCGTCGGGTGACGCCGGGGCCTCGAATGCGGGCTTTGATGGCAGCGGGCCAACCACTGAAGTTGACCGCGCTCCGGGGGCGGCCGATGCGGGCGTGGGTTCCGATCTCGGCGGACACGACGCGACGACGACAGACGTTTCTGCGGGCGATTCCTGGTTGTCCTGTGTCGGTTGCACCGACGTCGGGGATGGCTCGAGCAACGAGACAAGCGCCCGGTTTGAGGATGGCGGCGCAGCCGACGACGCCGGGAGCGGCGAGGCGGGAACAACGGACGCGAGCGGAACCCTGGCGGACACGGCTTGGGGCGATGCCGGGCCCCTTCACTGTGCAGAACCACTGGTCGCCTGTGGCGACCAGTGTGTCGATCTGACGACTGACCCCGAGAATTGCGGCACCTGCAATGCCATATGCTCATCCAGCGTCTGCATCAGCGGCGCATGTCTGGTTTGTGCCTCGGAAGAGACCGTTTGCGGACAGGAATGTATTAACACCGCCTCTGATCCTGACAACTGCGGGGGCTGCGGCGTTCCTTGCGCCAGCGGTTTGTGCAGCAACAATCACTGTGAGGCCAACGGCACGGGACGGATCATCGTCATTGGCCATGATTACTTGAAGAACCGGCCAGCCATGAATCGCATCCTGGGCAACGCGGTCTTCCTTTGGCCCGTCAACCCCGTCTCCTTGCTGACGTACAAGGGCGCGGCCAACCCGACCGCCATCGCGGGAGCAAACGGAGCTATCGCGCAAGTGGCCACGGCCACGGGCCGCCAGGTGCAGCAAACCGACGTGGCGGCGGCAGACGTGGCCACGCAACTCGCCGGGGCTGACGTGTTTTTGATCTACGGGCAGGAACAGGCCCGCGACGCAACCCTCAATCAGTTGGGTCAGGACTGGGCCAGCGCCATGACCACGTTTGTTAAACGGGGTGGGACGATGATTCTGCTGGACGGCTTCTACTCTGCCAACGCCGGCACGGTTCAGGTCATTTCACAAGCAGGGCTGTTCAGTATTCAGCGCAATGTCTCCGAGACCAACAGCGTGTGCACGGTGATCGCCCGGGGTGATGCGCTGGCAAGCGGGCTGCCCAGGACCTACCGTTGTGAGCAGAACAGCGTGAACTTCACCACGACCGAGGTTGGGCCTGCCGTTACCTCCGTTGTGGAATCAGGAACATCTGTGGTCATCGACAAGGTCTTCTGAGCCTTGCGTTCCAGTTGGCGGTGATCAGTCGTTCCCACTCAACGTCCCGCGTCGGGTGGAGTAGCATCGCCTCAGATGGCTCGTGCGTTCGCCCTTGCCCTCCTCTTGGTCGCGGCCAGTCCGGCGCAGGCCGATCCCTGTGGTGAGGCGAATCTCTTGGCCGGCCTTGCGCCGGTGGCTTGGGCGGCAGCGTATCGCCCGCAACTTGTGACGGATGGGGTGCTGGGCCACGAGGGCGATCCGGCGAACGCGAGTCTCTCCGCCATCTTGGGGCCCACGGGGGCTGCCCTGGTGTTCGATCTCCGAACCGACGCGAACGTACGCGCGGCTTTGCTGCAGGCCAGTGCCGAATCCAGCGTTCTGGTCGAGCTATCGGCTGATCAAGTGCGCTGGGTGCCGCTCTGGCAAACCGCACCCGTGGGCTCTGCCGAGGCAGGGCTGCGCACACGCATGGCGGCTGGACTCGAAGGGCGTGGGCGCTATCTGCGGGTGCGCCCGGCGTCCGGGCAGGGTGCGATTGCGGTGTCCGAGTTGCAGGTCTTCTGTCGCCGGCCGCCAGTCTTGGATGTGGAGGTTCGTTCTGCCGTCGTGGCCCCTGAGGCCGCACAGCTCGTGCGCTGGCAGGCATGGCGGAAACTGCTGCTTGGCCTGTTCGGCGTCGGGTGCTTCATTTTGATCTGGCCCGGGCGCTCTGCCCGAGCACAGGTCGTGGGCTGCATCCTGGGGGCCTTGGGGGGCTTACTGGCCGTGCATTTCACCTTCGGTCTTTGGGGGACAGTCCCCTTGGTGCTTCTCGGGCTGCTGGTCAGTCGCTGGGGACGGGTTTGGGCGGGTCGGCAGGCCTTGTTGCAGGGCGCGGGCCTCGGCCTGCTGGCCTTGGCGGCGCCTCTCGCCTACACCAACTTTGGCCTTTTCGGCGGCTACTGGTCGGTCCATTACCACGATGCCGCCCACTATTTTCTCGGTGCCAAGTATGCGCCCGAGTTGGGCTACACCCGGCTGTACGATTGTCTCGCAACGGCTGCGTGGCAGGAGCAACGTTGGCCTTCGGATGCGCGGCAGCCGGTTCGCGATCTGCGCAGCAACGATCTGCGTCCCCTGTCGGCCGTGCTGAAGGATGGGCTGCTGTGCACGGCTCGCTTCGCTCCCTCTCGCTGGTCGGATTTTCGCCGCGACGTGGCTTTCTTTCAGTCGCAACTCCATCCTGCGGCTTGGGGCGCTCTTCTCACTGACCATGGCTACAACGCTACGCCGGTGTGGACATGGCTCTTGCGCACATCCTTGTTGCGCGATCGTCCAGCCTCACTCCCGTGGCTGGCGACGCTGAGCCACCTGGACGACGTTGGCTACGGACTTCTTTTCCTATGCCTGCTGTGGAGTTTCGGCTTGCGTGCAGGAGTGCTGGGGGCCTTGGTCATTGGACTCGGCTTTCCCTGGATCGCGCTCTGGACTGGCGGCGGCCTTGGCCGTTCCCTGTGGCTCTTGACGGCCGTCGCTGGGCTCGGATGCTTGCGCCGGGGGCGTGTTCATGCGGCGGGGGCTTTCCTAGGCCTCAGTGCTGGGCTTCAGGTTTTTCCCACTCTTCTTCTGGCTGGGCCCGGCCTGGCCCTGGCGGTGGACGGGATTCGCCAACGTCCCATCGACGGGGCTCGCGTGCGTCTTCTGCTTTCGGCGCTCCTCAGTTTGGCGTTGCTCTCTGCTTTGTCGTGCGCCGGCCACGGTCTTGGGATATGGGTGGATTTCTTCCACAACAGCGTGAAGCACGCGGCCAGCACATCGGTGAATCGCATCGGGATGGGACAGCTGGCCGCCGTGTTCGGATGGCCTGGGGCCATCACCTGGCTCTTGCGCGTGAGTTTCGTATCACTTTGGCTATTGGCTTTGCTGTGCCAGCGTACGGACGCGGATCGCGGCACCCTTTCCGTCCTGTTGCCGCCTGTCATTTTCAATCTGTCTAGCTACTACCTCGCGATCCTGGCCTGTCTGGCACCCCGGCTGGCCAGACCCATGAGCGCAGGCCTGGCTCTGCTCGTCCTGGTCTTGCTGCCACAGCTCATCGCCTGGCTCTCATCCGACGTCCCCGGTCCGGCCAGCTACGCCGCCATCTCGTTGCTTTTTGTTCTGTCGGGTGCCGCGTTTCTGGTGAGGATCCTGCGGGCTCGGTAGTGGACCTCATTGCTTCTGGAAGACACGCACGTAGTCAATCTCGTAGCGAGCCGGGAAGGTCGTTGCGGAAGGATCGCCGCCATTCTGGCCGCCGATGGCCAGATTGACGATGATGTATTGGTTTTTCTTGAAAGGGGATGTGCCGTCGGGGTTGACGGCGGTGGCAAGCGACGTGGTGTTCATCTGGGTGTCGTCCACGGAGAGCACGATGTTCTGGTCGTCCCAGTCCATGCGCCAGACGTGGAACTTGCTCGACCATTGCGCGTCACCAAAGCTGGTGATGGCCTTGGCGACCGAATCCCACTTGGCGACCCATTCGGTGCTGGTGCCCCAGGCCACGTTCGCCAAGATGTTGCCGTTGTAGTACTCCATGATGTCGATCTCGCCGCCGCTGGGCCATTCGCCGGTGGAACCGACGGTCCAGAAGGCGGGCCACATGCCCTGGTCCGTGTCGATGCGCGCGCGCATTTCAAAGCGGCCGTAGGTCCATTGCCCCGAGGTGGTCATGCTGGACGAGGTGTACTGGGCGTACTGGCGTTGGGTCTTCCAGTCTGCGCCGGTCGCAGAGTAGTTGGGATTGGCCACTTGTTCCCGGCGCGCCTCGATGACCAGCAGGCCGCCCGCCACGGAGGCATTCTTGGCCTGATACCACTGGAGTTCCTGGTTGCGCACAAATCCGGTCTCGAAGTTCCAGTTCTTCGGGTTGGGCGCGCCGTCGACGTCGAACTCGTCGGACCAAGCCAGGACGTAGCCGGCAGGCACCGGGATGGCGTCGCTGCCCGCGTCGGCGGTGACGGAAGCTTGATCCCTGGCCGTGTCCCGGCTGATATCTATCGCGCTGTCGGCTACAGAAGCGACGTCGTTGCCCGCATCGCGTCCCGCATCTGGGGAAACGCCACCCGCGTCGCGCCCACCTGTCCCGGTTCCACCTGCGCCGCCCGAATTTCCACCGCCACCAGCTCCAGTCGCACCACCCGCGCCACTGCTTCCCGCCACGCCTCTTATGCCGCCGCTGCCCACCGTGCCGGTGGTCCCGCCCGATGCACCACCCGCGCCGATCGTCCCGCCTGCGCTGCCGGCCGCAGCGTCTTGGGGAGCGCCCGCTCCCCCCGCTCCTGCGGCGCCGGCACTGCTCGCTCCGGCCGCCCCACCGGATCCGCTTGTTCCGCCCGGGCCAACCTGACCCGAGGCTCCCCCGCTTCCGGTCGTGCCACCGCTGCCGGCCGTGCGGTTGCTGTCCCCTCCACCGTCCTTGCCGGCCAGAGGTGCGCCCGATCTGGTGGCGCTGCTACACGCAACTGCGATGAACACCAGGGCGATGCGGAGAATGTCTTGCATCTTCTCTGCGCGCCACGCCTATGGCTCTTCGGCCGGCCTCTGGATTTGATCGGGATCTATCTCGGCCTCGAAAACGATACGAGCGGGGCCGCGCATCGAGACGCCAGAATAGCTCGGCGATCCGTCGCGTGCGGGTTGGCTAGCTACGCGGATGAAGAGCGTCCCGCCGGGAAGGTGTACCGGAATCTCGTGGTCGGGTGCGGCCCGGCCTTCCAGGCAAGCGGCCACTACCGTGGCACAGGCACCCGTGCCGCAGGCCAGCGTGATGCCGCAGCCCCGCTCCCACACCACAAGATCGATCTCCGTCCCTTCTGGGCCTTGTCGCACGCGCGCGAACTCGACGTTCTCCTTCCCCGCTGACCCTTGTCGCACGCGCGCGAATTCGACGTTGGTCCGGCGGGGAAACAAGGAATCGTGCTCGATGCCGCGGCCGTAGGCTTCGGCCAGGGCGCGCAGGTCGGCCGCCGGATCGTCGACAAAGATTACCGCGTGTGGGTTGCCCATGGACACGGCGGTGAACGTGAACTGACGGTCACCCGCGCGCAGCGAGCTTCGCACCAGGCGCTTGCCACTCGGCGCCGCGACCGGGATCTGGGGTGGGTCCAACTGGGGTCGGCCCATCTCGACCGCCACTGTCTCGGCCCGACCGTCGCGCGCGTCGATCCGGCATTCCAGCAGCCCCGCATCGGTGTCGATGCGCAGCACTGGACGGCAAAGCGAGGGATCCCTCTCGTAGAGGAGCTTGGCCACGCAGCGAATGCCGTTGCCACACATCTCGGCCTCGCTGCCGTCGGCGTTGATGACCCGCATGCGGGCATCACCCTCGGCGGGCGGCAAGATAGTGAGCACACCGTCGCCGCCCACGCCAAAGTGGCGGTCGCATAGGGCGCGCACAACTGCGGGGTCAGCCGCAGACGGAATCCCTGCCGCCGGTTTCCCTGGGCGCAGGTCTACGACGAGGAAATCGTTCCCCAGCCCTTCGGCCTTGACGAAGGGTATTGACGGCATTTACGTAGTCTACGGCTGCGCCGGAGTCGGCGCTACCGGCGGCTCTTCTTGAGCGGGTGTCACCTTCTTGGCCCGGATTGGCTTCGGGGCGGGTGCAGCCTCCTCGGCCGGGGCTGGCTCCGAAACGCGCGCAGCCTTCTTGACCGGGGCTGGCCTGTCGACGGGCGCCGCCTCGTCGCTGGCCGGTGTCTTGGACTTGGTCGCAACCTTCTCAGGTGCTGCCTTCTCGCCCGCAGCCCTTTCGGGCGCGACCGGTTTCTCGTCGGTGGTCTTGCTCTCTGTCTCGGTCGCAGTGGCAGGCGCACCACCTGGGGCGCCATCGGGCATGACCGACTTGGCCTTCTCGGCCTCCTGGCGCGCTTTGTCCAACGCACTCGTCAACTTGGCCTTTGTCGCATCCTCGGCCTTCTTGTCGGCCGCCTTCTTCTGGGCGATCTTCTGCAATCGTCGCGAATCCGATTGGCTCGACATGTAGGCCAGGGTCATCGAATTGGCGAAGAAGATGAAGGCGCAGACCGCGGTCATCTTGGTCAAGAAGTTCGCGCCTCCGGACGAGCCAAATACGGACTGGCTGCCACCGCCGCCGCCAAAGGCAATGCCCATGCCCCCACCGCGTCCGGCCTGCAGGAGAACCACCAGCATCAAGAAGATGCACACGACGACATGCAGAACGGTCAAGAACGTATACACGCGGAAGCCCCTTCCTTTACGAGCTTGGCGAATGATTCCACAGTCAGCGACGCGCCGCCAACCAGTGCGCCGTCGATGTCCTTCTGGCCCATCAGGCTGGCCACGTTGTCCGGCTTGACGCTACCACCATAGAGAATCCTGATCCCTTGCGCCTTGCCCTGCAGGCGTGAAGTGAGCTGCGCGCGGATGGCCGCGTGTATTTCCTGCGCTTGATCGGGTGTGGCGTTGCGGCCCGTGCCAATGGCCCACACCGGCTCGTACGCGATCACGACCTTGACCAGATCGGAATCTGAAAGCTCACGCGTTGCGCCGTCAAGTTGGCTCGACACACGCGCGAGCGCCTGGCCCGCGTCGCGCTCGGCCAAGGTTTCGCCAATACAGATGATGGGGGTAAGATTCACACCGAGCGCCGCCTTGGCTTTGCGAGCCACGCTCGCGTCCATCTCGCCAAAAAGCTGCCGCCGCTCTGAGTGGCCAATGATCACATATCGCGCCCCCACGTCGGCGATCTGTGCCATGGCCACCTCGCCGGTGAAAGCACCTTTGACCTCCCAGTAGCCGTCTTGAGCCGCCACGCCGAGCGCGCTGGGCTTGAGCTTTTCGGCAACCGTGGCCAACGCCACGAAACCGGGCCCCACGGCCACGTCGACCGTGGTGATGCCAGCGGTGGCGTCGCGGACGCCCACGGCCAGAGCTACGGACTCGGACAGACTGCCCCACAGCTTCCAGTTTCCGCAGAAGAGCGGTCGGGGAACACGAGGTTGAGACATGAGAGGCTCCTTTCTACCCTAGGACTCCAATGCGGCAAGTCCGGGAAGCTTCCTGCCCTCGATGAACTCGAGAGTCGCACAGCCCCCGGTCGAGATGTGTGTAATGCGATCGGACACGCCTGCGCGGCCAAGCGCAGCCGCCGCGTCGGGACCGCCAACCACGGTCAGGCCGAATTTCACCGCGGCCACTGCCTTGGCCACGGCGATGGTGCCAGCAGAAAAGGGCGCCGAATCGAACATGCCCATGGGGCCATCCCAGAATACGGTGCGGGCGTGGGCCAGGCTCTCGGAAAACTGCTGCGCGGTTTCGGGCCCGATGTCCAGCGCTGCCAGATCGTCGGGCACCTTCATCGCGGGAACCACCTGGCCCTCGGGCGCATGGGGATCGGATGCCACCATCAGATCGCGCGGCAACAAGACCTCGACATCGGCATCCTTGGCCTTGGCCAGAAAGGCGCGCACCCAGGCCAACTTCTCACTTTCCACCCGGGAGGTGCCGAGGCTGCCACCTTGGGCCGTGAGGAAGGCGTGGGCCAGCGGGCCACCGAAGAGGATCGCGTCAACACGGTCCAGCAGGCTATCCAGGAGGCCCATCTTGTCGGATAGGTTGCTACCGCCGAGAACGACGACGAACGGCCGTTCGACCTCGCCCGTGAGTTGGCTCAGTAATTTCACCTCGCGCGCCATCCTCAACCCCATTCCTTTGGCCGAAACGAACCTGGTCATCCCGGCTATCGAGGCGTGCGCAAGATGCGCGGCTGCGAAAGCATCGTTGATGTAGACGTCGGTGCAACTGGCGAGGGCGCGGGCGAAAGTCTCGTCGTTGGCCTCTTCGCCCGAAGCGAAGCGCAGGTTTTCCAGCATGGCCACGCTGCCGTCGCGCAGGTCGGCCACGACCTTCTTGGCGCCGTCGCCTACCGGCTCATCGGCCAGCACCACGTCGCGGTCGAGAAGCTCGACCAGACAGGCCGCCACCGGCATGAGGGAAAACGCCGGGTTCGGCTTCCCTTTGGGCCGACCAAGATGCGCGGCCAGCACCACCCGTCCGCCGCGCTCGATGGCGTGTTGGATGGTGGGCAGGCTTTCGCGAATGCGCGTGGCATCGGACACCCCGCCGGCCGGGGTCAGCGGAACATCGAAGTTCACGCGGATGAAGACCCGCCGGCCTTGAATGTCCAGATCGGCGATGGTCTTGGCCGCCATGGGAGGGACCGCTTTTACACGGAATAGGCCCTAGTTTCCAGGCCATTGCTTTGGCAAAAAAAGAGGGGGCCGTGAGGCCCCCAAGCTACGACTTCTCTGCAACGAGGTGCGCGCTAGACGAGCTGCGCATCCTCCTTGATGTCGGACGTGACCAAGCTGATCAGCTCCGATGCCACGGCAACGATCTGCTTTGGCTCGTAGCCGTTCTGACGCAAATCCCGGTACAAGGACTTGGACAGGATCTTCAGGGCACGTTCCCTGCTAATAACTGGCGCTGCGGAATTGACGGTTGCCAGAGCTTGAGGCATGGACCCTCCTCCCAAGAAGGTTGCCGCCACACGTAGCACGGTCCGTGCCATGAGGTATGACACGGCAACATTCTGATTTCATTGTTGTCTCATCGCGGCGGCGAAGCTTTAGCGCGTAGCTGGTTTCGCACCAAGTGCGCTGGCGAATAGCAAATGGGAGGGTAATCGTGAGGAATGGTGCGCAGGTCGATTCGCAGTAGGTGTTTCGCGGTGCCAGTGCGCCTGCCACGTGCACGATGCGGAGATCGCGGTGCGACACTGTAGCAAACTGTAGGCTCGGCGCTGCTCTGACCAACCCCGCTCACGTGCAAGTAGGTCTGCGGTTTCCTCCGCCACAGCGAGGCCATGTGTCCCTGCTGAGCACCAAGAAGAAGGCGTTTGCTGTCTTGAAGTCGTTCTGCGACGACCTGGAGCAGCGAGCCGCGGGCGGCCCGTGAGGACCGCGGGCAGCACGCGCGGCGGCGGGGACCAAGACCCCAGCAGCGGACTTCTGCAAGTCAGCTTGCGTTTGGTCGGACTAAATGCAAGGATAGCGACGTGACGAATCGAGCATTCTGGTTGAACGAGCTGGAGACCGCCTTCGCGTCGAGGTCCGTGGTCTGGCTTGGTGGGGTCCGCCGTGTTGGCAAGACGACACTTGCGCGCTCACTGCCCGGGGTTCGCTACTTCGACTGCGAACTCGTCCGGATAAGGCATGCACTCGAGGATGCCGAGCTCTTCTGGCGCGACCAGCCGGCCGGATCAACTGTCGTTCTCGACGAAATCCATCGACTGACGAATCCGTCTGAGGTTCTCAAGGTCGCCGCCGACCACTTCCCCAGGGTGCGCGTTGTCGCCACTGGGTCATCGACCTTGGCGGCAAGACGAAAGTTCAAGGACAGCCTCGCCGGGCGCAAGCGTGAGGTGTGGCTGACTCCGATGATCGCAGCCGACCTCGAAGCGTTCGGCAGCACTGACCTCGACCGGCGCATGCTACAGGGCGGCCTGCCGCCGTTCTTCCTCGCCCCGCGCGTCGACGACAAGGACTACGAGGAGTGGATGAGTTCCTACTGGGCGAGGGACCTCTCGGATCTCTTCGTAGTCGACAAACGCGCGGCTTTCATGAAGTTCGCGGAGCTGATCTTCGCGCAAAGTGGCGGTCTCTTCGAAGCTCAGGCATTCGCGGCTCCATGCGAGGTGTCGCGAACGACGGTGCAGAACTATCTCTCGATCCTCGAAACGACACTGCTTGCCACGGTGCTCAGACCCTACCACGGCGGCGGCGCCGCCGAGATCCGGACCCAGCCCAAGGTCTACGGGTTCGACACCGGGTTCGTCGCCTATCACCGCGGCTGGGACTCGTTGCGCGACGAGGATCGTGGCCAGCTCCTCGAGCACCTTGTGCTCGGCGAGATCGCGGCGCGTTTCGGTGTCTCGCGTCTGCACTACTGGCGCGACAAGCAGCAGCACGAGGTCGACTTCGTCCTGGAGGTTGCTCGGCGTCGTGATGTGGTGGCGATCGAGTGCAAGAGCGCAGCCCGGAAGCTCGACCCTGCGAGCCTGATGGCGTTTCGCAGGAGACATCCCGGGGGACGGAACCTCGTTGTCACGCTACGGGATACCGACAAGTACAAGCGATCTTTCGGCGAGATCGAGGTCGAGTTCGTGCCCTACCTCAAGCTGCCGCGTCTACTTGACAAGCTACGAGGAACGGCGGTTGCCGACGCCGCCGACGTCATCTGACCTCCACAAGCGCGATGCGGAGATCGCGGTGCGATACTGTAGCAGACTGTAGGCTCGGCGCTGCTCGGACCAACCCCGCTCGCGCGCAAGTAGGTCGGCGGTTTCCTCTGCCACATCGAGGCCGTGTGTCCTGCTGAAAAGCGCGAGGGGGACGCGGCGCCGGAGCACGTCCTCCACTTCACAGGCAAGGTCGGATCGAATGGCGAACAAGAGCTCGGCGGCGATCTGAGGCAATTCGGGATCAAGCCTGCGGCCCAGCGAGGTATCGGTGGCCACGAGAGCGCTGACCTGATCGACGCGAGCTCCGTAGGTTTGGTTGAGGTGCGCGGCAATGTCGGGCGCCAGATCGAGGGAAGCGGGACTGGCCTTACCGGCGCCGGGCAGGGGACGTGCGCGCGTTTGGCAGGGTCGCAAAGCGCCTTCGAGCCCACGGTCGCGCAGCATTTCGATCGCGCGGTCTACCACCTCTTCGGCCATGGATCGCATGGTGGTCAGCTTGCCGCCGGCCACGTGGAGCCAGCCACGCGCGTCCGACCAGATCGCGTGTTCACGTGACGTGGCAGCGTGGCTTGCAAGCCCAGGGTCGATCAGAGGCCGCAGGCCCGCAAAGGTGGAGATCACGTCGCTGGGGTGCAGACCGGCAGGCGGGAAGGCGTGGTTGACGGTCTCCAGCAGGTAGTCCACGTCCCGGCGGTAGGCGCGAGTCTGGTCTTCGGGCTGCGGCGGCCGCCCGCGGGAGCCGGGCCAGTCGGTTTCGGTGGTCCCGATGATGGTACGTCGGCCAGCCGGCAAGACGAACACCAAGCGGCCATCGCGCGGGGAGTGCACCACCACCGCCCGGCCGAAGGTAGGAAGGCGATCGCCATCCACCACCAGGTGGACGCCGAGGGTCGGACGCAGCTTGGGCGGCCCGCCCGAGAAACTATCGCAGAAGGGTCCGGTGGCGTTGACGAGCAGACGGGCGCGAATCTCGAACCGGTCACCTAGGTCGCGGTCCATCGCCCGGGCCACGCGGAAGCTGCCAGAGCGTCGGTGGTCGGGCTGGACCTCGACATAGGAGACCACAACCGCTCCGGAGGTCATTGCGTCGAGCACGTTCTCCAGTACCAGGCGCGCGTCGTCGGTCTGGCAGTCGACGTATTGCTGCCCGCCCAGCAAACCGGCGCTGCGCAGCCAGGGTGCCAGCCGGTAGACCTCACGGCTGGCGAGGCGGCGGCTGTGCACTGGCGGTCGCCAGAGGGCAAGGGCGTCGTACAAACCCACGCCGAGGCGGAGCAGCGTCGGCGTGGGAAAGTGCCTGGCGTAGGCAGGATAGAGAAACTCCCTCGGGCGACAGAGGTGCGGGGCGGTCTCGAGCAAACGGCGACGCTCGGCCAGGGATTCGAAGACCAAGTGGAAGTCGCCCTGCTGCAGGTAGCGCAGGCCTCCGTGGATGAGTTTGGACGACTGGCTGGAGGTTTGGCTGGCAAAGTCGCCGCGTTCACACAGGGCCACCTGCAGCCCGCGCGTGGCCGCGTCGCGGGCGATGGCTGCCCCGGTGGCTCCCCCGCCCACCACGAGCAGATCGAACACTTCCCGCTCGAGACGGCGTCGCGCAGCCCCCCGCCAGCCCGCCCCGATCATCGCGCTACGACTCGACGTGGGTGAGCGCGATGTGCAACTCTTCCAGTTGCTTGCTGGTGACCGGGGCCGGCGCTTCGGTGCAAAGGTCGGTGCCTTTCTGCGTCTTGGGGAAGGCGATCACGTCGCGCAGCGAATCGGCGCCGCACAGAAGCATGGCCAGCCGGTCGAGCCCGGCCGCAATCCCGCCGTGGGGCGGGGGCCCGTGGCGGAACGCGTCCAGCAAGAAGCCGAACTTGGCGCGCGCGTCTTCCTCGCTGAGGCCGAT
Source organism: Myxococcales bacterium (assembly GCA_003158395.1). Lineage (GTDB taxonomy): Bacteria > Myxococcota_A > Polyangia > Fen-1088 > Fen-1088 > Fen-1137. The sequence continues at coordinate 17,979 of PMIX01000218.1, forward strand.
GGCCTTGAACACGCGCGACTGAACGTCGCCGCGGTGGATACGGATGCTGCCGCCGGCGATCTCGTTGCCGTTGAGCACGAGATCGTAGGCCCGCGCGCGCACCTCAGCCGGCGCACTCTCCAGCTTGTCAAGATCCTCGGCCATGGGCGAAGTGAACGGGTGGTGGGACGCCACCAACCTGCCCTCGTCGTTGCGCTCAAAGAGCGGAAACTCGGTGACCCAAGCGAACCTCCACTGGTCCTTGGGAATCAGGTTGAGTTTGTTGGCAACATGCAGGCGCAGGCCGCCCAGTACGGTGTTGACCAGCTTGCTCGTCCCGAACTGCAGGAAGAAGAGATCGCCCTCTTGCAGGCCCGCGGCCGCGTTCAGGTCCTGGCGCATGGCTTCACTCATGGTCTTCATGGGCGAGCGGGTCCAAGCCCCCGCCGCACCGATGCGCGCGCGGGCCAGGCCGCGGGCGCCCAGGCCCTTGACGAAGTCCTCCAGCCTGTCCACTTCCGCGTTCGACATCTTGGACGCCTCGGCCGTAGGCAGACGCCAGGCCTTGACCACCGCGGGTTCGGGACCCGTGGCCGCGACCGCCTTCTGCAGCATGTCCACGTTGCCGCCGTTGTGTTTGCGAATCACGTCGGTGACGTCGCACAGAGGCAAGCCAAAGCGCAGGTCGGGCTTGTCCGAGCCATACCGCCCCACGGCCTCGGCAAAGGACAGACGGGGGAAGGGCGTGGGGATGTCAAGACCCAGGACGTCTTTCCACAGCGCGGCCATCAGGCTTTCCACCACGGCTTGTACGTCCTCTTCGACAACGAAGCTCATCTCGAGATCGATTTGGGTAAACTCGGGCTGCCGGTCCTGGCGCAGATCCTCATCGCGGAAGCAGCGGACGATCTGGAAGTAACGATCGAACCCCGCCACCATGAAAAGCTGCTTGAAGAGCTGAGGAGACTCAGCCAGGGCATAGAAGGTTCCCGGCGTCAGGCGCGAGGGCACGAGGAAGTTACGGGCGCCGCCCGGCGTGTACTTGACCAGGAAGGGCGTCTCGATTTCCAGGAAGCGATGGCCGGCGAGCACCCGGCGGGCGGTCTGGTAGATCTGCGAGCGCAGCAGGAAGTTGCGTTGCAAGGAAGGACGGCGCAGGTCGAGCGCGCGGTACTTGAGCCGCACCATTTCGTTGGCCGTGCTGTTGTCGACGATCTCGAAGGGTGGCGTATCGGAGCGTGAAAAAATGGTGAGCTGGTCACCGTGCAGCTCCACGTCGCCGGTGGGCATGTTGGGGTTGCGCCGCTCGGCGCGGTCGTGAACCACGCCCGACACGCCGATGCAGAATTCGGAGCGCAGCTCGCCGGCCAAGCTATGGGCCTGGGCGCTGACTCCGGGTTCGAACACCACTTGCGTGATGCCGCCGCGGTCGCGCAGGTCAATGAACACACAGCCGCCGTGGTCACGGCGAGAGGCGACCCAGCCGTAGAGGACAGCCCTACTGCCCACGTCGCTGGCGCGCAGGGCGCCGCAGTCATGGGTGCGCTTTATGTCTTTGAGGAACTCGGGCATGGCCTGATTTCTACTGGAGAGCGGCCCCGGCGTCGAGGAGGAAGCGGAGCTGGCGCCCTTCGGCAATGCGGCTTGCCGGGAGGCGGGGAGCACCCTAAGGTTCTAAGCATGCGTGTGCGCATTCTTCATCACGGGAGCTGTTTCGACGGGGCCAGCTCAGCCGGCCTGTTCGCCCGTTTCTTTCGCGAGTGCGTGGCGCAGGGACCTGCCGAAGTGGCGTTCACGCCGATGGACCACAAGGAGGCGGGCCCCCCCATCCCGCCGGATTTCCTCGACGGCGATGTGAACGCCTGCGTGGACTTTCGCTACACCTCTGACCCGCGCTTGCATTGGTGGTTCGATCATCACGCTTCCACCTTTCAGAGCGCCGCGGATGAGGCGCATTTTCGCGCCGACCGAAGCGGCCAGAAATTCTACAACCCGAGCGCCAAGAGCTGCACGCGCTTTCTGGCCCGCACTGTGGCCGAAAAGTTTGGCTTCGATGTCTCGTCTTTGCAGGAACTGCTTGCATGGGCCGAGATCATCGACGGCGCGCTCTTCGAATCAGCGGCCCAGGCGGTAGAGCTGCGCGAGCCGGCCTTGCGCCTGATGACCTGGGTGGAAGCCAACCGCGACCGCGCGCTGTCCGAGCGATTTATCGCCGACCTCGTGTCGAAGCCGCTGGCCGAAATTGCCGCCAGCCCCTATGTGGCCGAGCCGCTGGTTGGACTGCTCAACCAGCACCAAAAGAATGTGGAAGCGATCCGCCGCCTGGCCCGCCTGGAGCAGGGTGTGGTGTTCACCGATCTTTCGCAGGAACCCATCACCTCGGCGAACAAGTTCATCGTCTACTACCTCTATCCGGAGGCGCGCTACGCGGTCACGGTCCTGTCGCCGGGCAAGCGCATGAAGGTTTCGGTCGGATCCAATCCCTGGCCTACTCTGCCGCGTGCGCATGACATCGCCAAGCTGTGTGAACGCTACGGCGGCGGCGGCCACCCGGCCGTAGGCGCCATTTCGCTTGCCAAGGGTGAGGTCGACCGGGCGCGCCAGATTGCGGCCGAACTGGTTGCGATTCTGCGAACCTAACTTGCGGGCTGTCGGGCAATTCCGGGCCGCGCCGAAGGCCGGCCCGCGGATCGCGAGTCACTAGCCGACCAACGCAGAGAGTTTCCCGACACGCCGTTACAACCGGCGGAACTCAACTGTCGCGCGGAGCGAACGGCGGACGCGTCTGCGCGCGACCTTCTCGGCTCGGCGGCGCATCTTTTCGGGCGACGGTGCGCGACCGGGCAAGGGTGCTTGCTCATGGTCCGGTTCCTCGAATTCACCGGGCCGGCGACCAAATTCGAAGATGGCGATTTCACGCCTGCCGCGCTCGCCGATGCGAATCGGCATGACCGAAGAGCCAATGCCGGCCCCCACGTAGACCGCACCGGTCACCACCGCGCCTCGATGCGGCTGCCGCGTGCCGTAAAGGCCGTGCACGTACTTGTGGCCGCCGATCTTGCCCAGAGCAATCTCGTGGAGACGCGCCACGGTTATCTGGCCGCCATGGGTGTGTCCGGCTAGCACCAGCGGGATACCGCACTTCCAAAGACGGTCGGCTTCCTCGGCGATATGGGACAGCGCAAGCGCAGGAAGATCCCGGCGCAGGCCCACCACGGCCTTGTCGATCCGAGCGTGGCCGGTATACGCGTCGTCGAGGCCGATGATCTGCAGGCGCTGCCGGCGGATGGTGATGATCGTGCTGTCGTTGCGCAGCACCTCCACGCCACCCCGCCTCAGCGCGGCCGCCACTTCGTCGGCGCCTGCCCAGTGGTCATGGTTGCCCAGCACGCCGATCACGGGCGCGCGGAATTCCCGCACCAGCTCGATGAGCTGGTCGAGATAGAGCTGGCTGTGGCAGACGAAATCCCCAGTGATCACAACCAGGTCCGGTCGCTCGGCGTTGGTCAGGGCGATTGCCTGGCGCTGAATCGCAAACGGCGTGACCCGACCCACATGCTGGTCTGTCAGGTGCGCGATGCGAATGGGTTCCATCGCGCCGGCATATGCCGCAGGGCCCGCAAACCGTCTGACCCTTATGCGACTGGCGCGTGGAAGCCCAGAAGTTGGGGGACTCGCAAGAAACTGGCTCCAGCCGAAGGGCGGGAATAACATGTCTTTTAATTGTGACCCGCGATACTGAGAAGTCCAGCGGAGAAAGTTCTGGCGCAGAAGCGTTCTTGCTGACGCACGCGGATCGGCGCGATTTGTGCAGGATGACGAAGAAAGGGCTGAAATTCGCATGGCTTGTCAGTGCTCGCACCCAGTCTGACATGGGAACCATGAAAGGGTTCCCAAACCTTTCGGCCCCCACCCGCCACCGCCACCCGACTAGACGAATCCTGCCAGTGCGGCAGCGAAGGCGTCGGGGTTCTCCAGGTTGGACAGGTGAGCGGCTCCAGGGATCTCCGCCACCCGCGCATGGGGTATGGCTGCGGCCATGGTCCGGGCCTCCTCAGGCGGGGAAAGCACGTCTTGGGTGCCTACCATGACCAGCGTGGGCACAGCGATTGCCGACAACTCGTCCGTGCGGTCAGGTCGGTCGCGCAAGGCGCGGAGCGCGGCGATGACCGCATCGGGCGGCTGGGCTCCCAGCGCGCGCACTTCGGCGCGCAGGCTGTCGCTGGCTGAAGCCGACAAGAGACGTGGTATCTGTCTTTCGAGCAAGGCAGCCACGCCTTGCGTTTCCACCAGCGCGATGGCGGCCTCGCGCCCCTGTCGAGCCTCGGGCGTATCCGCCGCAGCCTTGGTATCGGCCAAGACGAGCGCTTTCAATCGGTCGAAATGGCGACGGGCAAAAGCCAACGCCACATAGCCGCCCATCGACATGCCGCCGACCGTGGCCTCGGCCAGCTTCAGCGCATCGAGCAGGGCGGCCACATCATCGGCCAGGTCGGCGATGGAGAAGCCGCCCGGGCCGAGATCGGACAGCCCGAAGCCGCGCATGTCGGGCGTGATGACCCGGCACTGGCGGGCTAGCGTCGTCGCGGTCTTGCGCCACATGCGGCTGTCAAAGGGAAACGCATGCACCAGCACGAGGACTGGGCCGCTACCCGCGGACTCGAAGGCCAACTGCCTCGGCCCGATGGATGTCTTCATGGTAGCAAGCCTACCAGAGCCGCTACGGAAAATTGCGATTCCAGGTTCGCCGTCCGATGATCCTTCCTGTGGGCCTCACGCTTGACGCCGCCATTCAACAGTTTCTCGACCACCTGCGAGTCGAGCGCGAGCTGAGCGTGGCTACCCTGGCAGCCTACGGCCATGACCTGACCGCCTTCTCCCGTTTCGCCGCCGCCAAGAAACTTACCGAGCTGGCAGGGGTTCGCACCATCCACATCCTCGAATACCTTTCCGCTTTGACCGAAAACGCGCTCTCCGCCCGTTCGCAGGCCCGGGCGTTGGTGGCCTTGCGCCAGTTTTTCAGGTTCCTCAAGATGGAACGTCTGTGCGAAGCAAACCCCACCGAGGATGTGGACTTGCCGCGTTTCGGCCGGCCCCTGCCCACCTTCCTGACCGTCCCTGAAGTGGATCGGCTGCTGGCCGCGCCCGACCGCCGCACCGACCGGGGCGCGCGCGACGGCGCCATGCTGGAGACCCTGTACGCCACGGGGCTACGCGTGTCCGAGCTGGTCAAGCTGCGCCTCTCTGACATCAACTTCGAGGCCGGGTACCTGACGACGGTGGGCAAGGGGGGCAAACAGCGCCTGGTTCCGCTGGGCGAGGCCGCCGTGCAGGCGCTGCGGTCGTACGTGGAAAGTGAGCGGCCGCACTTTCTGCGCCCACGGCGTGGCGTCAACACCGATGCGCTGTTTCTCACGCGGCTTGGCCGCCGAATGACTCGGCAGGCCTTCTGGAAGATCCTGGGCGCGTACGCACGTGCAACCGGAATCCGCAAGGAGATCTCCCCGCACAAGCTCCGCCATTCCTTCGCCACGCACCTGGTGGAGCGGGGGGCCGACTTGCGCGCCGTGCAGGCCATGCTCGGCCACGCCGACATTGGAACGACTGAGATCTACACGCATCTGTCGCGCGTGCACCTGCGCACGGTGTACGATCGCTTCCACCCGCGGGCGTGATCATTCCTCCAATCCCGCGGAAGGCGGAGCGGAAAGGCGGACCATTTCGGAAGAACACGCCTTCCCACGATCGAGTCGCGCCTCCAATCGGAGCGATCGGTGGTCGTCGTAGACGTCGGCGTGGTCGTCCTCTTGACCGTGGCCGGAGCGATCACCGTCGGCCACGGCCACGGCCACGGCCACGACCACGACCTCCTGCGCCTACCGCGGGATCAGGAGCCCCAATCGTCCTCGTTGCCACTGCCGAATGCGTCGGCTATATCCCGGATAGGCCCCTTGTCCAAGGATCTCAGTTGAACATTGGCGTTGATCAGATTCAGCAAGCGATTCTCTATTTGATCGCGTTTATTCTGTGTGTGTCGGTGCATGAGTTCGGCCATGCCTGGGTTGCCAACCGCCTGGGCGACCCGACCCCGCGCCTGCAGGGCCGGCTGACCCTGTCGCCGCTGCACCACATCGATCCCGTGGGCACCCTCCTGATTCCCTTCATCTCGGCCGTCAGTCCGGCGGCGCTGCCGCTGATGGCCTGGGGCCGCCCCGTGCAGACCAATCCTCTCGCCTATACCCGCCGCCTGAAGACGAACACCGGTCGCATGCTGGTGTCGATCGCCGGGCCGACCATGAATTTGCTCATGGCGTTGCTTACGTCGATCATCATCGTGATTGCCTCTCACGCGGGCGCATCGGTGCGGATCCGGGACGCGCTCTTCAACTACCTGGTTGGGCTTAACCTGGTTCTGATGTGCTTCAACCTGCTGCCCATTCCCCCGCTCGACGGGGGTGCGGTACTGGCCTGGGTGCTGCCGCGCTCCTGGCAGGGGGTCGTGGATTTCCTGCAGCGCTACGGTTCCTTCATCCTGCTGCTCCTGGTGCTGAGCCCTATGCTCGGTTTGCCTCTCTTGGGCATCGTGATGTACCCCATGGCCATCGTGATTGGGCTCTGGCACGGCGGACTTGTGTGGGCGATCAACTTATGAGCGACGAGCACCCCATGGCCAGCCGGTCGCCGGCTTTCGAGAGGCGCGGCGCCGAGACTGCGCCCAGCGTGGCCTATCGCCTGACCCTGCCCGAGTTCGAGGGACCGCTCGATCTGCTTCTGCACCTCTGCCAGACGCACGAGCTGGACATCCTCAACATCCCNNATGGCCGCGCACCTGGTCTATCTCAAGTCGCGCGAGTTGGTGCCGTCGCCCGAGCCCCTGGAGGAGGCGGACGAGCAAGAAGAGGCGCTCGACCCGCGCGAGGAGTTGATCCGGCGCCTGCTCGAATACCAGAAGTACAAGGACGCGGCCGAGAGGCTGGGCAATCGACCCATCGAGGGCCGCACCGTTTTCACGCGCGGTGTTCCGCTGGAGGGCGGCGGCGAGGCGGGCTACGCCGAGCACTCGGTGTGGAAGCTCATCGAGCAGTGGGCGCAGATTCTGTCCAAAGCAGCGCCCCAGCATACCCACGACGTGGTGATCGATCGCATCTCAATCACCGATCGCATCAACCAGATCATCGACAAACTGGAAGCAGGATCGGGGACCGTCCGTTTCGATGAGATCGTCGGGCATGACCTCGGCGAGGCGCAGTTTCGCCACAATACGGTGGTCTCCCTGCTGGCGATCCTCGAGCTGGCGCGCCTCAAGGTGATCCGCGTCTTGCAAGATCTGGCCAGCGGCGCGTTCCTGGTCACCCGGGTCGCGGGCGCCACATTGGAGCAGGCGCGGGTCATGCAGCCGACCTCGGTTGTGGTAGAGAGCGTACCCAAAGAGGGTGGTGGAGAGCCCGATGCCCAAAGGTAAGCAACGCAGTCGCGCCAAGAACGACGAGGCGCAAGCACCGGTCGAACCCCCTGCTGCGGCCGAAACGGTTGCCGGCGCGACGGATCCGGCGAGCGAGCCCGCAGGGGCTGCCGAGGCCGATGTGTGGGCTGCGGATCGAGTTGCCGCGAGCGAGCCGGGCCCGGCTGAGACGGAAGAAAGCGCCACGGACTCAGCGGTGTGGGCCGAGTCAGCCGAGGCAGGGGAAGTACGCGCGGACGGGGAAACGCCCGACGGTGAGGTTGCCCTGGCTGGTGACGACGCGGCCGAAGAGGCGCCGCCGGTGCTCGACGCCTCGCAGATAGAGTCGATCATCGAGAGCCTGCTCTTCGCTTCGGACAAGGTTCTGGGGCTCGCGGAGCTCAAGCGCCTCTTGGGCGAGCGCGACGGCAAGAAGGTCACGGCTGCCGTCGAAGCCTTGCAGGAGCGGCGCAAGGGTTCGGGCATTGAAGTCGTACACCTGGCAAACGGCTGGCAGCTTCGCACCAACCCGGAGCATGCCCGCTGGGTGTCTAGGCTGCTGGCCAGCAAACCCATGCGCCTGTCGCGCGCCATGATGGAGACCCTGGCCATTGTGGCCTACCGCCAGCCGGTGACGCGGCCAGAGCTTGACGGGATTCGCGGCGTGGATTGCGGGCCCGTGTTGAAGACCCTGCTCGACCGCGGGCTGATTCGCATCATCGGCAAGAAGGAGGAAGTCGGACGGCCGCTGCTTTACGGTACGACGCCGGAGTTTCTGCGCGTGTTCAGTTTGGGCGAGCTGAGTGACCTGCCCACCTTGCGCGAATACGCCGAGTTGTCCTCCGAGCAACAGGCGCGCGTGGAGGCCCAGCATGGTCCGGCGCCCGGGGCGGAGGCGTCCGGGGCTGATTCATCGCAGGCTGCGGGAGGCGAGACAGGGGGCGCCGCCGCGGCGGGTTCGACGCCATCGTCGCTGAGCTTTGTGCCGCGCTCGCAGCTGCCGGACGAGCCGGAGGAGAATGACCCGCTGCTCGACGAGCTGGACAGCGCCACCAAGGTCGCATCCAAGATCCTGGGCGCGGTCAGCGAGCCGGCAGGCGAAACGGCTTCTGAGCCGGGGCCTGCGCCGGCCACGCCGCCGACAGAGCCGGCCAGCGGTTCGTAGGCGAAGGAAGCAACCGTCCAGAGCCAGCGAGCGCGGGGAGAGGGAATGCCATCGTGAGACTGCAGAAACTTCTGGCTGCCGCTGGGGTGGCGTCCCGTCGCCGCGCCGAGGAGCTGATCGCCGCGGGTGTCGTCACGGTCAACGGGAAGGTGATCACCACCCTAGGCGTGCAGGTGCAGGAGCGCCGCGACCGGGTCGAGGTGAACGGCCGGCGTGTCCACGTCGAGGAGCCGCTGTATCGACTTTTGCTCAAGCCGCGCGGCTGCCTGGGGACTTTGAATCGGCCCAGCCCGGACAAGCCGGAGCCGCACGAGAACGTTGCGCGTCCCACCCTGGCCCGCTACGTGCCCGACCGCGAGCTGGGCTGGCAAGTGGTGGCGCCTCTCGATTTTTTGGCCGAGGGCGTGATTTTGCTGACCACCGACGGCGCACTGGCCGAACGCATGTCCCGTGGGGGAGGGCGCGTGCCCATGACCTACCACCTGAAGTTTCAGGGCACGATAGGCGAATCCGAACTGGCACGCCTGCAGCGGGGCTGGCGCTTCAACGGTGCTCCTGTGCGCCCAACCAAAGTCGAGGCCCTGGCCACGACGGGCAAGAATATGTGGATCGAAATGGTAGTCCCTGAGAGCCGGCCGCGTGCTCTCAAGGCCGCGGGCGAGGCTATCCGGCACCAACTGCTCAAGATCTCGCGCGTGCGCCTGGGTGAGATGTCGTTCGAGGGTCTGAAGATGGGCGGCTCGCGCGACCTCAGCAAGGGCGAGATCAAAGCCCTGCGCGCCGTCGCCGGGGTGCGAACGTAGGACGATCTCGCGCCAACCATTCGTCCGTCGCTAGATCCCCTTCAGGACCTGCTCAGAGGTAGTTGCGCGCCGAAACGGCCGCGTAGGCTTTGTCCGCCATCTTCTGTGAGCCCGACATGTTGGGGATGACTCCATCGCTCGTGTCCGAACTGGCGCTAAAGCCGGTCCATTGATCGATGATGGTGATGGGAGACATCGCCGTTGAGTTGCTTGCAGCCCAGGTGTCGGTGATTTGGGCATTGAGATCAACCACACTGCTCTCCCAATCCGCATAGCGGGACGTGCTCACGGGGGTGACTTTGGAAATGAAGAAGATGACATCGGGATTCTGGCTGCGGAACTGATTGGTCACGAAGAGAAGAGCCGACAGGATGGCGGCAGTGCTCTTGCCGTCATGGGCGTCGGCGCTGCCGAGATCCATGAGCACGATGTCGGGGTTCTGGGTGACCCAGCCCTGGAGTTGGCTCAGACTTCCCTGTCCCAATGCAGGAGGATTGTTGGTCAGCAGGTCAGTCACACGACAGCTTGGGTGGGCCTCGGTTGGGACGGCCGGAGCGCCGTTGCAGCTTTGGCTGATCTGATTCGTACCCACGAATTGGAAGTTTGTGTGCCCTTGGCTCCTGAACTCCTGCGAAAGCAGTTGCGGGTAGCAAGAGGTAGCAGTCATCCCTTCGCCCAGCAGCATGATCTTCCACACTCCCGTATGCGTCGATCCACTGGCGCCACCGCTGGGCGTGGTTTCGCGCGAGCCTCCGGTCCCGATTGTCGTGCTTCCTCCGGTTGTGAGGATCCCCCCCGTAGCTAAGGCGCCGCCCTGGGAAATGCCGCCGGTCGTCTGGACTCCACCCGATCCCGTGTTCCCGCCTTCCACGCTGCCACCCGTTTCGGCGATTCCCCCTGTGGTGGAGGCACCGCCGGTCAGCGCCCCGCCCGTGCTGGCGATACCAGAATAGCCACCAGTGCTCGTGAGCCCGCCCGCGCCCGCATCGGGGCCTGTGCCACCGAGCCCCTCGCCCAATCCCCCCGCCGTGCTCGCAATGCCTCCGGAGCCTCCGTTTCCGGTGATCCCACCCGAGCCGGGAGGAATGCTGTCGCCCGCTCCGCTTTCTCCGCCAGCGTCGCGGTTGACGCCAACGCTTCCACCCAGTCCAACGCTTCCACCCAGCCCAACGCTTCCGCCCAGCCCAACGCTTCCGCCCAGCCCGCTACTTCCGCCGGTTGCAGCGAAGCGATCGCTGCCATCGGTGAAGGTGGGCGCATCGGGCGGGATGGCAATGTCGTGGCTGTTGTCGCTATCGTTGAGACCGAGCGGAGCGGCGGCGTCCTCGTCCGATCCATTGGGATGTGCCGATGCGGACGCACGCAGCCTGGACGCGTCGAAAGAACACGTGGCAACGAGGGCAAGAAGAAGACAGACGGCGGCTACCTTTAGCTGAGCAAGCCTTGTGGCAGTCGTTTTCACGATCTCCACGTCGTGGCCGCACGATTGCCCGCCAAACCACGTGCCGCTTGCGACGTGTCCCCGGATCGGCCATCGACATAGCGCAAATGGCTTGTTGTTTCCATGTGCAGCGCTCCCCTTGCGGGAACAGAACTACTCTCGGCACAAGCGCGACGGGTCTTTAGGACTATAAGTCACGCAGCCCGCTTGGGAAAGGTTGCTGCCCCGGACGGGCGGCGTGTTGCCGCGCGCGAGGACATTCTCGCCCGAGCAGGCGCAGGTCGGCCAGCGTGAGCGTGAGCAGCAGCGACCAGCGTGAAGCAGGCAGCGTGGGCGGCTCGCGTGAGCGGCACGCGGCCCGCTCACCGCCCACCGCCCACCGCCCCCGAACTCGCTCTCGCCTTCGCCCACGCGATCCCTAGCCGCCAGCCGGCCCTCCCGGGCGGCCCCCGAATTCCCCGACCGGCCGCACCTATCGTGGGGTTGCGTCGGGCAGGCCCCCGTCAACCGGAATGGTCGCGCCGGTGGTGGGGGTCTGGTGCGTGATGAAGAACAGCGCAGCGCGCGCCACATGCTCGGCGGTGACCGGGGCTTTCAGCAGGTTGCGCGACCGGTAGTATTCTTCCAGCCCGCGTTCGTCGAGGCCGCGCGCCTTCATGCGGTTGGGTCCGACGGCTGCCCACAGACCAGAGCGTTTTTGCCCATGGGAGAAGACCGCGTCGGGGGCAACCATGTTGACCCGCACACCAAGGGGAGCGAATTCGAGGCTGGCAATGCGCGCCAGTTGATGGGCGGCGGCTTTGGTGGCGCTGTAGGCGCCGAAGCCCGCTCCAGGGGCGAAGACATTCTTGGTCGAAACCAGGACCACGTCGCCGCCCGTGCCTTGCAGTGCGAAGTGGCGGCCAGCTTCGGCGAGCACAAGCAGCGTGCCTTCCACGTTGACGCTTTCGAGCTTGCGAAAAGCATCGAGGCCGAGCTCGGTAAGGGGAGCCACGTGGGCCATCCCCGCGTTGATGACTACGCAATCGAGGCCACCCCAGGTGCGGATGACTTGGGCGAAACCGGCGGTCACCGAGGCTGGGTCAGTCACGTCCATGGCGATGGCCGCAACCCGGGATGGGTGGAGCCGTCCGAGTTCTTCGCCGAGCCCATCGAGGGCGGGGCCGGCAAGATCGGTGGCAGCGACATGGCAACCCTTTGCGAGAAGAGCTTCGCAGATGCCCGAGCCGATGGCCCCTGCGGCGCCGGTCACCAACGCCACGCTGCCACCCAGGCTGCGGGCAGCGCTGCCCGGACCGGACTCGGCCGCCTTGGCCTGTTGGTACCCGCGGAATTCCATGTCGAACAGGTGTTCATCATCGAGCGGTACATACTCGGCGCCACCTTGGTAGATGGCCGTCTTCACGGCCAGACCTTGCCGGGTGATGTCGCGAATCATGGCCGCTTCGGCCGCATTCCTCCCGATGCACACGACGCCGAGTCCCGGAATCATGAGCACCCGCGGGAAAAAGTCGCGCGGCTTGCTCTCGACCTCGCCCGCGTGTCCTTGCACGTACCCCTGATACTCGGTCTCGAACCCGGCCACGGCCTGGACGATCTGCTGCCTAAACGCCTTGGCATCGTCGAGCATCGGGTGGTCAAGCCAGAGCGGTTTCCTGCGGGTGCGGATCAGATAGTCTGGCGTCAGCGGCGCTGAAAAGGCCAGCTTTTTGCCCTCTGGGGCGTCTAGCAATTGCGCGACCTCGGGATCGAGCAAGGCCTCCAGGATGACCCGGTCGTCGAGTGCGTCCGGCGTCGTGGGACCCAAGACGCCGCGGATGACCGGTGCCAACCCCAGGTATCTGCGCTCGCGATCGGCGACGGGCGCAGGCGACGTCCCCAGGCTGCGCACGGGTCGCTTCTCCAAGTAGGCTTCTGCGCGGCTGACCAGTTCGATGGTGACGTCGTAGGCCGCGCGAGCCGCCGCACCCCAGGTGACGAGTCCGTGGTGCATGAGCACCAGAGCGTACGCCTGTGGATGGCGGGCCATGGTGTCGCGCACCGCCCGCGCGAGATCCAACCCGGCTCTCGCATAGGCAACCACGGCGATTTCTTGCCCGAGTACCGCCGTGACAGCCTCGCATCCACCGGCCCGATTGGTGAGGGCGAGGATGGCGCTGGGATGCGTGTGCAGCACGGTGTTGCCGGGAAGCACGGCGTGCAGCAGGGTTTCCACCGAGGCGCGGCGAGAAGAGGCACGCAGGCTGTGGCAGGCAAATTCGCCGGCCATGGCCTCATCTGACAAGGCGGCCAGATCGAGCAGCCGGGCCAGGTACCCGAGATCCAGCGCCACGAAATCGCTGGGCTGGATGGCGGCAAGATTGACTCCGGACGCTTTGATAAGGAGCGCGGATTGCTCTTCGCCGAGCACGTTCGGCAGCGTGCTCTTGCAAGAGGTATTGCCCCCGCCGTGCAACGCCAGGTCAGGCTCGGACCCAAGCAGCCTGGTGGCGTAGGTGAGGAGCGCAAGCTTGTCACCACACGGCACGGCCTGGGCGGCGGCAAAGCTTGCGGCCTCTGACTCGGACCAACGGTTTTGCATGCGTCCTCTCGTACGGCACCCGGTTGATTCTTCGGTTGGACGCTAGCGCTTCATCGCTTCCGGCTCTTGGCGCTCTGGTAGAAATCGAATGCGTGCTCTGGGCTCATGTTTTCATGAACCACTTTGCGCACGGCCTGAATCATGGCGACGGGCGCCTCGGCCTGGAAGATGTTGCGTCCCATGTCCACGCCGGCTGCGCCTTGCGAGATGGAGTCGTGGGCCATGCGCAGCGCTTCCAGTTCCGGAAGCTTCTTGCCCCCCGCAATCACGATGGGCACCGGGCACGACGCGGTTACGGTTTCGAAGCCCTCGGGCACGTAATAGGTTTTCACAAACGCGGCGCCCAGCTCGGCGCAGATTCGGCAGGCCAGGCGCATGTACTTCGCGTCGCGCGCCATATCCTTGCCCACTGCGGTCACCGCGAGCACCGGAATGCCGTAGCGATTGCCCTCGTCCACCAGCCTGGTCAGGTTGGCGACCGACTGGGTCTCGAACTCGCCACCGATGAAGACCTGCACCGCGACCGCCGAGACATTCATGCGGACCGCGTCTTCCATGCTGACCGCGATGTTCTCGTTGGAGAGTTCCTTGAGGATGCTGGGGCCGCCACTGGCGCGCATGACCACGGCGTTGGGTGAGGCAGGTGGAATCACGCTGCGCAAGATTCCGCGGGTCAGCATCAGCGCGTCGGCGTACGGAGCCAGCGGCAAGATGGTGATATCAACCCGCTCCAAGCCCGTGGTGGGGCCCTGGAAGTAGCCATGGTCGAAGGCCAGCATCACGGTCTTGCCGGACTGCGGGTTGAAGATGCGGGCCAGACGATTGTTCATGCCCCAGTCGTGAGCGTTCGATCCTTTGAGAAAAAAACTTCGGATCTCTTGCGGGACGTCTACATAGAATTCTTTGTCCGTCTTGGTCGTGACGTCAGCTTCGGGCATGGTCGACTCCTTGGCGCATTGAAAAAATCCGAGCGAATCGCGAAACCGTAACACGAATGGCGGGTGTCGCGGTCGCGATCTGGCGGGGCAGACGATGCGGAGCCGTGAAGGCCAAGCCGGAGTATGCTCGGACCATGGGCGAGACACCGGCTGCTGCACACGACAACCCTTCGCGACTCGGGCGATTCATTCAGAATTACTCCGGGTTCCTTTCCAGCTTTGTCATCGGCGTGGCCGGGCTGGTGGCCACCTCCATTTGGCAGTTCCGCCAGGCGCAGAACGCCGAGCGCCAGCAGGCCAGCGAGCAAGCCATCGCACGCACCAAGGCCGACAACGATTGGCGCATCGCCCGCGCCGAGATTCTCGGCAAGAACCTCTCGGTTCTGTCGCAGCAGGGGCCACAAACCGCGGACCAACGCTTCGGCGTGCTGCTCTCGCTCAGCCGGGGAAACATCCTCGACCCGGAACTGGCGGTTTCCTATGCGCTGGAATTGGGCCGCGACAACCCGACCTACATGCGCGTGGTGCTGGCCGGAACCGCGAACAAGAACTACACCCAGCTCGAACAAGCCTTTGCGTTGACTTGCATGCAGCGCTTCGGGGTGGAGAAGCGGGCGGAGGTGTGCAAGGACGACAAGCTGGCCGAGCGCTCCGAGGCCATCGCGCAGCTCATTGCCGATGAGCTGGATGCGTCCATCGCCAGCGGCGACATCAAGAAAGGACCGATGGGGCTGCTGCGCGACGAACGGGCAGTGCAGGCGCATCCAACCAAGATGGCGTGGCTTTTCGAGAGCTACCTGCAGAATCTCTATGAGCGGCGCCAATGGAACGAGGTCGAGCGCTTCGAGGGGTTCTCTGCCGGTGCCCGCTTGGTGGCGGCGTTGGTGCTGGCGACCGCCCGCACGGGGGAGTTGGTGACCGCGGCTGAGGAAGACATGCTGAAGAAGTTCCACGCCGAGCGACGTCACTGGCTGGCCGGCTACATGTTCGGTCGTACCTGTGATCCCGAATGCCGGGCCAAGCTGATGCAAGCCATGCTGAGTTCCTACGGCGAAGCCCAGGGCGACTACAACGACGTCTTCAAGCGCCTGTTGACAGCACCGCGAGCCGAGACAGGCACTGCGCTGGCTCAGCTGCATGCGCGCCTGCTTTGGTGTCAGGTGGACGCCGACGATCTTGCGGAGTTCCGAGACAGCGTGCTGGTCCCGACCCTGACGGGGGCCTGCACCGATCCCAAGTTCGATGCGGCCCTCTTGGAGGACCTGGCGGCGATGGCCGCGCTCGTTCCTGAGCCGCCCGCGTCCTCGACCGAGGCCCCCACGGCGGCGAACGACGCCGTCGCCTGGAAGCAGATGCTGGCCGCGCTGGAGAAACGCGGCGAGCGTTTCCACAAGGCGTTCGTCAATCGTCTGGCCCGTTCCCACCGCGAGCGCGTCAATCCGCCGCCGATGATCAAGAAGCAGAACTTCTGCAGCGCTGAGAGTGTCGCCGGCACCCCGGGCGGCGAATCGAACGAGTAGCCGAGCAGCGCCTGAAGAAAGGGCGCGGGGATGCCCGCTGTGGCCGCGGCGGCAGGTTCGCTCCGCGGGCTCTGTACACTCTGCGTGCTCGGCCGCGGCTAGCTGTCAGGATGAACTCACACCCC
This sequence comes from Myxococcales bacterium, assembly GCA_003158395.1. GTDB lineage: Bacteria > Myxococcota_A > Polyangia > Fen-1088 > Fen-1088 > Fen-1137. The sequence continues at coordinate 33,972 of PMIX01000218.1, forward strand.
TGGGGCGCGGCTGCAAAGTTGCAGGGTCCCAGGGCGCGAACCAGCCTTGGACACGCCGTCACCCCAGAGAGCGCCTTGCCTGACAAACGGCGATCCTGATCACCTGGCACGCCGCTGGCATGGCGAGAGGGGAACGAGCTGACCGGGACCCAGTCTTGGGGCGGCTCTTGCAAACGCGGAGGAAGCCCAGTTGCCATGAGCACCCACAGCACTCAGACCAACAACCCAGTATCCGTCGAGCTTTCCAGCCCGCAGGCGCGCGAGCGTCTTGTCCATGTGGCGCTCTCTGTTCTGCGCGACGGGACCGAGGCCGAGGACGCCGCCCACGACGCGGTCGAACAGGCGTTGCGCGGGTCCGGATCGTTTCGCGCAAAGTCCCTCGTGAGCACATGGCTGCACCGGGTGGTGGTGAATGCCGCGCTCATGCGGGCCCGTCGACGGCGACGTGCCACTGAGCGCGTTGTAGCCAACGACCAGTCCGGGCAGGGGGATGTCGTCGCGTTGTTGTCGGATGCGAGTCCCACGCCTCCGGCGCGTCTGGAGGACAGGGAAGACCGCTACCGGCTGCACGCAGCCGTCGCCCAGTTGCCGCGTCCCTATCGGGACGTGGTCCAGCTCTGCGTGTTCGAGGAACTGGCGATTCCAGACGCGGCCCGCTCGCTGGGGATCACCAGCCAGGCCGCGCGGACCCGCATGTGCCGCGCGCGGGCCCAGCTACGCGACCGACTGGCAGCATAGGGTGGGGTAGCGGAGCGGCTGCCAGGTGGTTGAGTGAGTTCATTCGGACAGCCGAGCGCTGTCGAGGACGCTGAAGGAAGCGCACAGGGCATACCGATACCCTGACCAGAAGACGTCTTGATCTTCTAGTCGACCGAAACCATCAGGACGACCGAAAAACCACCCCACATGGCGACGGAGCGCTGCCTGCGGCCAAGCCTTCCACCATGAACGCCCTAAATCACCCCAGGCAGCCACTCCGCCACCATGCTGAGGCTTCCGCCTCATGTCCCCGTACGGCACCTTTCCCGTCCCGCCATCAACGCCGCCCATCCGGAACCCTGGCCTGCCCGCCCACCACACAGAACCTTTCGCAGGCCCCCACGAGCACTTCCTCTCGCCTCCAAGCGATTCATAGGCAATACAAACGCCGTGCCACCCGAAGGGAGTCGAAGCGTGCGAGATTCGTCGCACTGGCCTGCACGGGCGTTACGGGTTCGTAATTCCCCCGTGTTGCGTGACACGGGATGGGAACATCGTGACGCGCTGGTCGCAACCCGCCAGGTTGGCTGGACATCTCAAGTCGCGGACTTGCAGAACCCGCGAGTCGCCTCGCGTTCCCCTCCCTCCAAGAGAATTGACCATACCTTTCCGCCGGTTCGAAGGCATACTGAGCCGGGAACTACAAGATGCTCGACATACTTTTGGTGGACGACGAGGCAGACATTCGGCTGCCGCTTGGCGAGGCCCTGAGGGAACTCGGCCACCGCGTATCGCTTGCCGCTGACGGTGATGAGGCTATGCAGTGCTTGGATCGCCAGATCTTCAATCTAGTCGTGAGCGACATTCGGTTGCCCAAGGTCGACGGGTTCACCATCCTGCGTCGCCTACGCGACGAGCAACCTGACACCCACGTCGTGTTGATGACCGCCTTTGGCACGATTCAGGAAGCCGTCCTCGCGGTCAAGGAGACGGCGATCGACTACGTTACCAAGCCGTTCGAGCTGCCCGAGGTGTTGAACATCGTTCAGCGCATCGACGAACGCTGGAAGCTTCTCCGCGATCTAGCCGTGGCGCGCGCCGAGTTGGCTACGCGCAAGGTCGGCGAAATGATTGAAGGTCGGTCGCCGGCCATTGTGCATCTGCGCAATCAGATCAACGCCATCGCCGCCAGCTCGGCCGCCGTGCTCCTTACCGGAGAGAGTGGAACCGGAAAAGAGCTGGCCGCACGCATGATTCACACGGCCAGCGACCGGCGTGATGCTCCCTTCGTGGCGGTAAACTGCGCGGCCGTGCCGGCGACGCTCATCGAGGCCGAGCTGTTCGGGCATGAGAGGGGTGCGTTCACCGGCGCGGTCAAGCGTCGCGACGGCCGCTTCAAGGCGGCCGACGGCGGCACCCTGCTCCTCGACGAGATTGGGGAGATGCCAGCCGACGTGCAGGCCAAGCTTCTGCGCGTGCTCCAGGA
>PMIX01000218.1:36236-44989 GCA_003158395.1 Myxococcales bacterium
GCAGGCGCGGCGCAGCCCAATATCGCGCCGGCGGCCTGGGCTGCGCTGCAAGGCTATGGCTACCCGGGCAACGTGCGCGAGCTAAAGCACGCCATCCAACACGCCAGCATCTTGGCGCGGGGCCAGGAGATTCAGGTTCACCATCTTCCGGCGGAGTTCCATGGCAACGTGCGTCCCGCGTCGGGTGATCGGGTTGAGCCCCTCGCCTTTGTGATGGCACAGTTCGAGAAGGACTACATTGAGCGCACTCTGAAGATGGCGAATGGCGAGCGGCGCCGCGCTGCCGAGATGCTGGGGATCTCCCGCAAGAATCTGTGGGAGAAGATGGTCAAGTACGGCCTCCACTAACCCGTCTATGCCGCAGGCGTGGGCCGGGGATCTTGGCCCTCGGGGCCTCCGAAGGGAAGGGCGAAATGGAGCGCGGCCCAGCGGTCGGGTGTCCCTTCAACCCAGAGCCGGCCTCCATGTCGTTCCACCAGCATGCGTGCAATGAAGAGTCCCATCCCGTAGCCGCCATCGGCCCTGAGCTGCCCAAGCTGACTACTGGGCGGACTGGGCGACTCGTCGGCGGCATGGGTCCGGCCAGGAACGACCACGGCGAAGCGCACTTCGTCGTCAGCGAGGGCGACTCGCAACGCAACTTCTGCGCCGGCCGCGCAGTTTTGCAGCCCGATGACGAGCAGGCTGATGAGCACGCGTTCCAGACGAGCTATGTCAGCCGTGATCAGGACCGGGCCCTCGGGAAGCACGAGCCTGACCCGGCTGGTGTCGAGCGCGCTGGCATTGCGCGCGAGGATCTCGGGCACCAGGCGATCGATGGCCACCGGGCGCAGTTCTAGCCTGAGCTGGCCCGAGCGAACGCGCGACGAGTCAACCAATTCCTCGATCATCGCATCCAGGCGCCGCGCGGCCGCGATCACGACCGAAGCAAAGCGTTGCTCTCGCTCCAGGCCCCGCTCGGCCAAAGCTTTCTGCAAAAGTTGCGCATTGAGGTGAACCGAGGTCAACGGGTTGCGAATGTCGTGTGACACCAAGCGGATCATCTGTTCGTGGTGCTGTTCGAGGGTGCGCAACAAGGTGACGTCAGACAAGGTCACCGCCGCTCCGGCACAAGCGCCTCCGGCCAGCACGACGGGGACCGCACTGGTCGACAACCAGATAGCGCGGCCGTCCCGATGAATGCCGACATCCAGGTTGCGAACTGTCTCTCCGCGCAGGGCTCGAAGCCCGGGCCAAGATTCCACTTGCAATCGGACACCGTCGGCTCCGGCGAGCAGGGTTCGGGCCAGGACATTGCGCACAGACTGCCCGACGTCCCCGTCAGCCAGGCCGAGCATCGATCTGGCCTTCTGGTTGGCGCTGGCTACGACTCCGTCGGCGGCAAGCACGATCATGCCCTCGGAAGTAGTGGCGAGCAGAGCTTCCCGTGCGAGTTCTGCGATCCGCGTGGCGGACGGCTGGTCACGCGTCCTGGGTGCTTCCCTCCCCTGGGGTGCATGCTGTGCCCGAGCTGTGGCCGAAGCTTTTTTCGCGCGGATCCCTGGCCGAGCGTCCCGGTTTTGCACCATGCTGGGGATTATCCCCGATCTCCTGCGCAACGCGAGCTCTCGCCAGCGCAATTGGGCACCTTCTCGGCGCCCTGAGAAGAGCCCGCGACAGTTTAGCGAGAGATGAGGCCGCGCGGCTCAGCGGCGTCCGCCGCGCCCGCCGCCCCTCCAACCACCGCCGCCGAATCCGCGGCCTGGAGCTGACCCTCCACGCCACCCGCCCGCCCCTGGATGCCCATAGCCCCATCCCCCGTGAACATATCCCCGGCCCCAGTAGGGATAACCCCACCCCCAGCCTGGGCCCCAGAGCCAAGGATAGAACCCCACGCCCCACCACCAATCCGGCCACCATTCAACCGCGACACCAGCGGGCCGGTAGTCGACGTACTCGGGTGACTGGTTCGGCACCAGCTCGAATGGCGTGATCCCGGTGACGGGTTCGCTCCCGCGGCGAACCTGCCAGGACAAGATTGCCTGGCCCGGACTGCCCTGGGCAGGCAGCGGATAGAAGATATCCAAGGTGCCATGTTGTCCCTGGGTCAGGGTGAGCACCGGACCACCGGTCGAGCTCTGCGCATAGGTGGCCTGCACAGGAGTGGCGCCCAGGCTCACAGCCTGATCGTGTGTTTCGATGGTCCAGGAAACAGCGTCAGAGCGGTTCTCGGCTGCGATGCGCAGGTGAAGATAGAAGCCCTGCGTAGCTGACGGTGTAGGCATGGGCTCCCCACCGAAAGACATGACATAGATCGTACCCTTGGGATCGACGGCCGGGATCGGGTAGGGTGCCGCGGGCGCCTGAAAACCGGCGGATGGCGGCCCGGACACCGGCCGGGAGATGGTCGTCTCAGTGGCGCAACCCACGGTCGCAACGGCAAGCGCGACTGCGCCGACGAAAACCTTCATCGTTGCTGCGTTCATGGCTTCCTCGCAATCAGTTTGATCCCAGTTTCGACTTTACCACCTTGAAGGGCCTGTTGCCTTCCTGTCCGCAAGCCCACGGGGGGGAAGGCCCCGCGCCGAAATCGTGTTACGTTGTTGGCACCATGGCAAAGTCAGCCTGCCCGATATCCAAGACGCACTTCATTGAGAAAGCCGAGCCCATCAAGCTGGTCATCAACGGCCAGGAACTGGTGGCCGACAAGAAGGAGTTCTCGACCGGCTCATTCGGCTGGTTCTTCAACGGCAAAATCAGCGTGGCCGTCGATGGCAAACCGCTCAGTGTTCAGGTCGGCCTGAACTTGACGGTGGTAGGCAGCAAAGACGCCGAGCGCTAGCCACCGCTCGTCGGGAAATTCGGGGCCGCTCGGCAGGCCGTGCCGCGATCCGCGCCTATTTTGCGTGGTGCGCGGGCTCGGGAGGCGGCTCGATGCCCATGTACTGCAACATGGCGCGCGCGGCTTTGCGTCCCGCACCCATGGCCAGAATGACGGTGGCGCCTCCGGTCACGATGTCGCCGCCGGCGAAGACACCCGGGATGCTGGTCATCTGCGTTTCGGGGCTGACATCGATGTAGCCGCGCTTGTTCAGCTTCAGCCCAGGCGTGGTCTGCGCGAGGATCGGATTGGCCGAGGTGCCAATGGCGTACACCACGGTGTCGACCTCAAAGAGGAACTCCGAGCCCTTCACGGGCACCGGGCGCGCGCGGCCCGACGCGTCCGGCTCGCCCAACTCCATGCGAATGCATTCCATGGCCCGGACCCACCCGCGCTCGTCGCCCAGGATGCGCACCGGAGCGGTGAGCCAGTTGAACTTTACGCCCTCTTCTTCGGCATGGTTGACTTCCTCGACGCGGGCTGGGCTTTCCTTCTTGGTGCGGCGGTATACGCAGTACACATGCTCAGCGCCCATGCGGATGGACACACGGCAGGCATCCATGGCCGTGTTGCCTGCACCAATCACCGCCACCTTCTTGCCCATGCCGGTCGGCGTATCGCTGTGCGGATGGTCGTACGCGCGCATCAGATTGACGCGCGTTAGGTACTCGTTGGCCGAGAAGATGCCGTTCAACCCTTCTCCCGGAATGCCCATTAGATTGGGGTAGCCTGCCCCGACGCCGATGAACGCGGCTTCGTACCCCATCTCCTGCATCAGCTGCGGAATAGTGTAGAGGCGTCCAATGATCGCGTTGGTCACCACCTTGACGCCCAGACCCTTCAAGGCCTCCAGCTCGCGATCAATCAGCTTCTTGGGCAGCCGGAATTCGGGGATGCCGTACTTGAGCACGCCACCAGCCGTGTGGAGCGCCTCGTAGATGGTCACCTCCACACCGGCGCGCGCCAGGTCGACGGCGCAGGTGATGGACGCGGGACCNNCATTGCGTTTCTTGCGGGCAGACGCGGCCGCAGATAGCGGGCAGGACGTTGTCGGCTGCCAAGACGTCGTAGGCCTTGCGGAAATCGCGGTTCTCGATCGCTTGGATGAAACCCGGGATGTTGATGGCCACCGGGCACCCCGCGATGCAGCCAGGGTTCTTGCACTGGATGCATCGGGCCGCTTCCGCCAGCGCCTGGTCCTCGGTGTAGCCAAGAGTGACTTCACTCCAGTTGCGGGCGCGGACCGCCGGATCCTGTTCGCCCATGGCGGTCTTGGTCTTGGCGATGGTCTTGATGGTCTTCTTCGGTCTTGATGCTTCCATTACGAGATCTGCTTTGGGGCGGGCTTTGGTCAGGACAAGAGTTCTTTGCGGGAAAGACTATCGGGGTAGGCGACACTCGTGCTGTTCGCGGAAAAGGCGCATGGATTCACGTTCAAACGGGTCAAAGCGCTTGGCCCGGGCCAAGAGTTCGTCGAAGTCGACCTGCAGGCCGTCGAACTCGGGGCCGTCCACGCAAGCAAAGGCCATCTTGCCACCCACCGTCACTCGGCACCCGCCGCACATCCCTGTGCCGTCCACCATGACGGGGTTCAGGCTGACGACGGTCTTGACGCCACGTGGTTTGGTGACCGCTACGCAGGCCTTCATCATGATGGCCGGTCCGACGGCCAGCACCTCGTCCACGTCTTGATTCTTGTCCAGCACTTCCTGTAGTGGCCCCGTCACCAGGCCTTTCACGCCGAACGAGCCGTCGTCGGTGGCGATGATCAACTCGTCACTTTCGGCCTTGAAGCGATCAATCCAAAACATGAGATCCTTGGATCGGAAGCCAACGATGGAGATCGTGTAGGCACCATTCTGTTTGTACTGGCGCAACTGGGGGTAGATCGGCGCCACGCCAAGCCCGCCGCCCACGCACACGACCTTCTTCACGCTGTCAAAGTGGCGCGCGTGACCCAGCGGGCCAGCGAGATCGTCGAGGTATTCGCCCTCTTTCAGGCCCATGAGGCTGGTGGTCGTCTTGCCCACCGCTTGAATGACCAGCGTGATGGTACCGGCCTGGCGATCGAAATCGGCGATGGTGAGGGGAACCCGCTCGCCGCCCTCGCCGTGACGGACGATCACGAAGTGGCCGGGCTGCGCCGCCCTGGCGATATCGGGCGCCTCCAACTGCCAGAGATAGGTCACGGGGGAAAACTGCTCGCGCTTGGCGATCTTGAACATCTGCGCCTCGTCGGGGGATTCTGCCTACAGAATACCTACGGTACGCTCAGCGCACAGTCAACGACCGTCGCCGACGGAATGGGTGTCTTGCCGGTCTCAGGCTTTCGTCGCGACGTTTTCCAGATACCAGGCGTAGGTCTTCCGGATTCCCGCCTCCAGCGGATGTTGCGCTTTCCACCCGAGGGCGTGGAGCCGGCCCACATCAAGCAACTTGCGGGGAGTTCCGTCAGGCATGGCGGTGTTCCAGGCAACGCCGCCCGAATAGCCCACGATACCGCGCACCAGTTCGGCCAGATCGCGCAGCACGATATCTTCGCCTAGGCCCACATTGACGAACATCTTCTCATCTTCGCGCTCGCGTCCAGCGTCGAAGTGATTCATCAGAAACACCAGCGCGTCCGCCAGATCCTCCACATAGAGCAGCTCGCGCCGCACGTTGCCGGTGCCCCACAGCTCCACGCTGTCCTGGCCAGTCCGCTTGGCCTCGTGGAACTTGCGAATCCATGCCGGCAGCACGTGGCTGGTCTGCAGGTCGAAGTTGTCGCCCGGGCCATACAGATTGGTTGGCATGGCGGCGATGAAGTTGGTGCCATGCTGACGGTTGTAGCTCTTGCACATCAGGATGCCCGCGATCTTGGCGATGGCGTAGGCATCGTTGGTGGGCTCCAGCTTGCCGGTGAGCAGGTACTCCTCCTTCAGGGGCTGGGGTGCCAGCTTGGGGTAGATGCAGGAACTACCCAGGAAGAGCAGCTTGCGCACCTTGTGCCGAAAGGCGGCGTGAATCAGGTTGGTCTGGATCTGGAGGTTGATGCGGATGAAATCGGCGGGGTAGGTGTCGTTGGCCCTTATCCCGCCGACCTTGGCCGCTGCGAGAAAAACATACTCGGGCTGGGTGCGCGCGAAGAAGGCATCCGTGGCGCGAGCATCCGTGAGGTCGAAGTCCGCGATGTCGCTGGTGATGATGGCTTCGTGCTCGCGGCGCAGGCGGCGTTCGATGGCTGAGCCGACCAGGCCCCGGTTGCCGGCGACGTAGATACGCGAACTTTTTTCCATGAGTGCTTGTCCGGAGTCTACCCCAGCAAATGAGGTGGAATCTCACAGAAACTGGCGCAAGATTCGCCGGCTGCGTGCATCCAATTGCGGCAGCGAGGCGATGCGGTAGCGAATGCCGTGGCTGTCGACCAGCAGAGCACCCTCGCTGCCCATGCGACGGATGTTGTCCTCGCTGGTCAGCTCGAAGCTGGTGTCGCCGCGGTCGCTCTTGACAAACCACTGGGTGGAAACGCCGCCCTGGACGACGCGCAGAATGCCAAGGATGAGCGGAATGAACTCACGCCGAGCCAGCTCAGCGGCAAGCTGGTCGCGCGTTTTGGGGTCGAGCTCGGCAGAGTCAGTCACACAGAGGACCTCATGGCCGCTTTCGTCGCACAGGGAAATCCACTGCTCAGGCGCGGAGAAGGGGAAGGCGCGCACGGGCACGACACCGCTGTGGCTTTGCCCGTTGGCCAGGGTCACGACCAGCCGGCCGAAGGCGTCGTGGTGCAGGCGAATAGGGAGGGCTGCGCCGGCGTCGTTCACGCGTCACCTCCCTCGCGGTCGGGCAGGGCCGGCGGTAACTCCCGCAGCGGCTCGGGACTGCCCAGCTCCCGCCCGAGCTGCATCTGTGCCTGGTAGAGCTGCGCGTAGCGGCCGCCCATGGCGAGGAGATCGGCGTGCTGTCCCACCTCGACGATGCGGCCGTGCTCGAGCACAACCAGTCGGTCCGCCTTGTGCAGGGTGCTCAGCCGGTGCGCGATCGCGATGGTGGTGCGGCCGCGCACCAGGTTGTCGAGCGCCTCCTGGATCTCGCGTTCGGTCTGCGTGTCCACCGACGAGGTCGCTTCGTCGAGGATGAGGATGCTCGGGTCGATGAGCAGGGCGCGTGCGATGGAGATACGCTGGCGCTCCCCGCCTGACAGGGTGTGGCCGCGTTCGCCCACCATGGAATCGTAGCCATCGGAGAGTTGCAGGATGAACTCGTGCGCGCGCGCGGTCCGCGCCGCAGCCACGATTTCGTCCCGCTTGGCGCCGGGTTTGCCGTACGCGATGTTCTCCGCGATGGTGCCCCAGAAGAGGAAGGGATCCTGCAACACGATGCCGATGCTCCGGCGGTACTCGGCAATCGGGAAGGAGCGGATGTCGGTTCCGTCCACCAACACGGCGCCCTCGCTCACGTCGTAGAAGCGGCAGACCAAATTGACCAGGGTGCTCTTGCCCGCCCCGGTGGTGCCCACCAGGCCGATCATCTCGCCGGGTTTCACCGCCAGGCTGACACCGTCGATGACTTGCCGGCTGCCAAAACGGAAGCTGGCGTTGCGCACTTCGATGGCGCCGCGGATTTTGCCCGGATGTACGGGATGCGCCGGCTCCGGCACGCCGGGTTGCCGGTCCAGGATTTCGAACAAACGCTGGCTGCTGGCCGCCGCTTTCTGCGTGTTGGTGGCCATGCGGCTCATGGACTCGAGCCGCGCATAGAAACGCCCAATGTAGGCCAGGAAGGCCACCAGCACACCAACCGTCACGCGGCCGGTGAAGACCTCCCAGGCGCCGACCGCCCAGACCACCAACAGCCCGACCTGGTTGAGCAGGGCCACCGCGGGCCAGAAGAAGGTCCACACCTTGTTGACCCGGTCGTTGGCCGCGATGATGCGCAAGTTGGCGGCGCCGAAGCGCTCGGCCTCACGCTTCTCTTGCGCGAAGGCTTTCACCACCCGAATGCCCGGAATCGTGTCGGCCAAGATGCTGGTCATTTCGGCCCAGGCGCGCCCGCCGTGGAGAAAGCCGTGGGTCAGCCGGCCGCGCAGGTGCACCGTCAGCCAGGCGATGATCGGGAAGGTGCACAGGGTTGCGGCCGCCAAGACGGGGTCGATGCTGATGAGCACCACCGCCGTGCCCACGATCATGAGCACGTCCGCGACGAAGTCGACCAAGGCATCGGAAAGAAAGTTGCAGATGCGATCCGTGTCGCTGCTGATACGGGCCACCAGATCCCCTGTGCGTTTGGTAGCAAAGAACTCCAGCGACAACTTGTGCAGGTGGGCATAGGTGGTGTTACGCAGGTCCGCGCTGATACGCTCACTGACCCAGGCCAGCACCCAGCCCTGAGCCCAGCCCAGGGCCCAGGCGAGCAGCGACGCGCCGGCAAAGGCGATGAGGTAGAAGCCGACGCGGTGGAACCCGGCGTCACGCTCTCGATCGATGCTGCGCGCCTGGCGGTCGCTCATCCCGGAGGTTGAGCGCACCTCTTTGACGTGGTCCTGGTAGGGCTCGAGCACCTTGTCGACCAGAGGCCAGGTGAGATAGGGCGGGACTAGGCCTGCAGCGGTACCGGTGAGGGTGAGCACCAGGCCAAGGGCCAACGCGGCCGTGTGGGCTCGGGCAAAGCGAAACAGACGGAAGAGCGAACGCACATTGGCGGGCGTGGCGGATTTCTCGCCCTCGGGCACTGGCAACTCGTCATCCTGGGCAGGCTCGCCGAGCCCGTGGCCCCCGGCCAGGCGGTCAAAGGCGTCCGCGAGATCGCGGGCAGCGCCTGCCCGGCCCACCGTGTGGTACCAGCAGGCAAGGCGGTCGAGAGGGGGCAGTTGTGCGCGTCGTTGCACAGGTCCGGCACGACCAGGCCCACGACC
>PMIX01000097.1 GCA_003158395.1 Myxococcales bacterium
CCATGCCTTCCCGCGATGGTGCGCCGCCGGCGAGGGCGCGCGCGAAGCGCGCGGGGCGGGCAGGGTAGGCTGTCCGTCCCGAAGGGCCGGCGGGCTCCCCACGCGACGACTAACATGGAAATCCTGGAAGGGTTTCCATGCCTTCTGGCAGAGTCCGCATGGCGAGGGATGTTATCCACCTGGCGATCTGCGGGTCAAGCGGCCTTCGCAACAGGCCCTTCCCTTGTAGCCGAGGGCCACTTCTGCGGGCTAAACTGGCAGTATGAATAAAGCCTGGTGGGCAAAGCCAGCGTGTGCCGCCTTGGTTCTTGCAGCGGTGGCCTCCGGCTGTGCCTATCGGGGCGCCGCTGGGTCCAGCAAGCCGAGCGAAGCGGCAGCGCGCCTGGCCAATGAGGCCGCTGCCCTGGCCCCGATCGCAAGCGAAGAGGACTTCCTTGAGGCCAAGTTCCTCTATCAAGCGCTAGCCCAGGGCTCCAAAGAACAGGCACAGCTTCGCCTCAAGATGGTCGAATACCTGCTTGGTCCGCTGGCGACTATTGACGCTGAGCGCCTGCGACGCGACCCCGCAATCCTGGGCAGCGATGATGACTTCGACCGGCTCCATGATTCCTTTCGCGATGCCCTGGATCTCTTCCCCGCGGCTTTGCTCTGGCAGCGCGAAGGCCTGGCGGTGTCCGATCGCGAGCAGCACTTGCTGGGGTCAGCGGCCCGTCTGATCGTGGGTGCCTACTCGCCACGCGGCAACGAGCTTCCTGTGGTGACTGGCCTCTTCGTACTGCAGACGCTGGAGCCGCAAAAACCGGACTGGGCGGCACGCGTTGAGCAAGTTCTCTCTTGGCTGGACACCGAGACGCAGCTTTCCGTGGGCACACCCGGTCCTCGAACTCAGCCGACTACCGCCGACATCCTGGACGGCGTCGCGGCAAGCTGGCCCAGCCCAGCCGTGGTCGAACGCGTGGCCCGACTTGCCTCGGAGCGCCAGGAGCGTCTCACCCGGATGTTGCGGCGGCCGCCCGGCACAGGGATGGGCGAGCGCAGCATGCTGAGCGAGTTGCTGCTCGACACCGAGTCCCTCTCGGCCATGGCGATCAACGTCGCAATGCTCTACCTACGCTGCGGCCAGATGAGCCTCGCTGCCGAGGCTGCCGCGCGCTTCACCGACAAGCCGGGCGACGATCCCGAGTTCCGGCAACTCCTCGCCGCTGCCAACCGCTCTGCGGCCCAGCCTGCTGACTATCTGGCTCTGGCCCGTCGCTTTCTGCCCCGCAGTGAGCTGCTGCTCGGCACATCTACGGACCGAGTCGATCCCGCAGCCGCGGCCGAGATCCTGCGCCGTGGGATCACGCTTTTTCCCGGCGACGCTGAGATGTTGGTCCTCGCTTCACGCGTGGCGCGCTTTGCCCCGGCTCCCTTCTTGGCCTTGCGCTACCTCGACGAGGCGCTCGCGATCATGGAACGGCACAAAGCCGGCGCGGACAAGATCGCTGATCTGGTAGCCGAGCGGTTGGAGCTAGCTCTTTTGCGCCTCAAGTCGCGCATTGACCCCGACCATATGCAGCCGGTCTTGCGCGAGGCCGAAGTCCTGCGCGGCCAATTGACACAAAGCCAGCAGCGATTCGGCAGCAAGCGCCTCAAGCTGAGCGAGGCCGATGTGGACCTCGCCGTTGCGCGAGGCCTGGTGGACGCCGGGAGGCTGGATGAGGCCGAACCCCTGCTTCTGCGTGCGCAGAGCGCGGGCGACACCGAAGCAACTCTGCAGATCGCCAACCTGGCCCTGAAGCGAGGCCGTCCAGAACAAGCCGCATCCCTGCTACAAAGGGCCCTCGACAGCCGACAGCGCGGGGCACCCCCCGAGGAAACCGTGTCGTTCGTAGAGGGGCAGTCACGCTTGGCCTATGCCCTGGGCGCGGCCTACGAGATGACCGGCAACATGGACGACGCGCGCAAGGCCTGGCGGTTTGCGGTGCGCGGCTGGGAGCGATTGATGATCGAGCAGCTGCGCCGCAAGAACTTGGTCTCGTCGGCGGGGACCACCTTCGAAGTGGGCCGGCTCTACTACCTGCTCGGCCGGCGCGAGGATGCCCTGCGCAAATTTGACGAAGCCATCGAACAGGACGAAACCCGTGACCAGAGCTACATCGACGCCATCGCCTTCTTGGTCCAGCGCGGCGACGCCGAGCCCGCGCTCGACATCTACCGGCGCGCAATCTCCAAGTCCAGCCGGGTGGTCTCAGAATATGTCAAGGTATACGCTTCGTTGTGGATCCTGGACATCACCCGACGCCGCGCTGATGCCCCTGACGCCACCGCGTTGACCTACCTGCGCGCCCTGGATTCCCGCAAAGTCGAGCTGCGTCCGCCGCGCGCCTCGGCCTGGTACCGGCAGCTGGTGCACTATGCGCTCGGCCACATCACGTACAACCGGTTGCTGGCCATGGCAGACACCCCCGGCAAAAAGGCCGAGATCTTCTTCTACGAGGCCATGCGTCTGCTCGCCGAAGGTAGGAGCAACGATGCTCACGCCCTGTGGTCCAAAGTCATCGACACCAAGATGGCCTCGTTCTTCGAATACGAGATGGCGTCACGCTATCTGCGCACCGGTGCACCCACCCAGCCTGTTCCAGTGGAGAGCGGAGAAACCATCTAGAAACTCGCGGCCAGCGCGCACAGGGTTCGCATGGCCCGGTAGCGGTCGGGGACGCACGGGGGCGTCTCGGCGCGCAGCCGTTCCAAGGTCCGCGCGAAGCGAAGCCCGGGGCCCCTGTCACGGACGATATCCGGCGGCCAGAGCAGGCGGGGCTCGACATCGGCGGCCGCTGCCAGCAGGGCTGCAAAGTCTGAGCCGGCCGCCAGTTCACGGTTTGCGCCGAAAAGCTGATGCAGCCAGTGCACATGAGCCACGAAGCGAATCGCGAAGGCGATCTCCTCCCCGCTGGCGGGGGCCTCGTCCCGTTCGCCGGCGGAGCCGAAGCGCAGAAGAGCCATGACCAAGGCCGAGCCCGCGGGCTCGCTTCCGATCTCTACCATGCGGCCCGCGACCACCCGGCCGAGGGTGGGAAAGCGCAGTGCGGGCAGAATGCGCCGCCAGGAAAGCGGCGGATGCAACCGCATCGGGTCCATCGCCTCGAGCAGTGGACACGCGCGAAACAGAGCCTCGATCGCGCCGTCGGCGCAGACAGGAAAGCCGATCTCCGTCCACCAGCCCCGTCGCCGCGAAGCAACAGGCGTCGAGGTCAACCGGGCCAGTGCACGCATGGCTGCGCTGGGCGAGCCGCGCGTGGCGCGTAGCTCGAATCGCAACCAGCTTGGGCCCACCCGCACCTGGTGCTCCACCCGCACCACATCGGGCAAGCGCGCCAAGAGTGAGTATCGGGCGACGGCCTCGCACAGGTCGGCGGGTGGGCCCAGATCGGCAAGCTCCTGTGCCAACTTGGCAACGCGCTCCTGTTCCCGAGGGCGACCCACAATCTCGGGGTGTCCGAGGAGCAGCAGGTCGTGCCCGGCCGCTGCCAAGCGCAGCGACGACTCATCGAGCGGAAAGGGGCCAGCATCAACCCCGAACCCGGCGGCACAAAGCTGCCGCAGCCGGGCCACTTCAGCGGTCGCCCACGTCTCGCGTCGAGCGGGTGCGTGGCTCGCATCGTGGGCTCGCAGCAGACGGGCCACGGCGGGCCAACCCACGGGACGCCCGACGCGGAGGCGCCCACCCTTGACCATGGGCAGAACGAAATGGCTGACAAAATGTCGGGGCATGCTGCTACCTCCGCCCCAGCCCCCACAGGGAAAACGGGCCCAACGGATCGGTCTCGATTTCAACTGTCTCCTCCCGCACGGCAACTGGATGGGAGTGCGCTGCGAGGGCCCGTTCTTCGACTGTCAGCTCGGCCAGAATGCGGCGATCGAGTGGTTGCATCGCGGCCGCGGGAATGCGCAGCGGCGGCTCGCCGGCCTCGGGAAAGACGAGCAGCGAGTTTTCGCCCGTGCCCAGCCTTCGAGCCAGCGCTTCGGGATCGACGGCCGGCGCCAGCCTCATCCCGGCCGGCACCAACACGCCGGGGGCTGCCTGGTCGAGAAGTTTTCCCAGAGGCAGGACCGCCAGCTCGTCATCTGCCATCACCAGTACCGCATCGTCTAGCAAGGCCACCTGATGCCCGCGCAACGCGGTTGGCGGCAGCGCCTGGCACAGCCGCCGCAACCATCCAACCTGCGACCAGGGAAGGTAAGCCGCCTTGGCGCGGGTCGGGACCTCTGGCGCGTAGACCAGGCGCAGAGGCACGTCCAGCCTCTTCGGCCGGACAGGGCGCGCGGACGCCACCGGCTGCTCGCCTGCCAAGAGCAGGGGCAAGGGCAAGAGATCGGAAATGTCCGCGAGCGCGGGCGCCGGATCGAGCAAGATGGCTCCCGTGGGACGCGGAGCCAGCAAGAGCAGGCGATCCTCGCGAAACAACACGCGGCAGGCCGCCAGATTGACAGGGTGGCGATACCCGGCCGCGACAGCCACGCCGTCCGTGACCGGGCGATAGAGTGCCAATCCGGGGGTTTCCGACATCAAGCCGGAAAGGCGCGCTGGCAGGTTTTCGATGTGAAACAGCCAGAAGCCCGTGTGGAGGCCGAAGGCGCTCTCTGCCGCCTGTTCGCACGGGGCCGCCCTCGCCTCCACCCCCACGTGGCAAAGGTACTCGCAGAGACGCACTCCCAGGCCGCGACGAGCGGTAACGTAGCAGACACCATCGTCGCCCGGCGTGCCCGGTGATCCGCCGGGCCGCCGAAGAAGATCGAGCCCCAGCAAGAGCCGCACCAGCGACCTCTCTCCCTCGGCGTGACAATAGAGGACTTTGTCCGCAGTGTAGAAGACGAAATCCCCGGGCCCGCGCGCGACCTCGCCCACGTCGTAGCCCAAGGATGCGCGCCCATCGCGATACTCGACGAAGTGCCGGCCCGCGCCAGTTGCGCATTGCCCGCCTGCCGTGCGCGCCGCCCGCGCGACCAAATCGGCTGCCTCGGTCGACGGCGCGGGCAGAAGCAGCAACATCTCGCGCAACCCGAGCGGCGAGCGCACCGGGATGAGGCGCATGCCCGACCAGCACGCATCCAGATCGCCCGCAGCGGACAGGAGGCGCAAAAACCACACAACGCGATCAAGGGTGGCGAAGCGCGCCGCCATATCCCGTCCACTCACGACACCGCGGGCATCGGCTGCAAGACCAGGCAGCGTGAAACGCACCTGGCCAACCGCGACAGGAGCAATCATGAGTATGAGTGTACTCTTAGGACGAATGGCCAAGGATGACTCACGGCTCAGGCAGACCACCGGGACAGGCGCGACGCGGTCCCGCGGCCTGCCCGCGCTGGTTCGCATGATGGCGCTCGACAGCGAATGGGCGTCGCTGGACGCCGTGATGCTCGAAGCACGAGTGGCAGGGCTGTCCTTGCCCGAGATNNCTGACCGCCGGCGAGCTTCTGCTGGATCTGGGCGACTGCAAAGGGGCGGGCGCGGTGTTCGAACGAGCCGGCGACGATCGGCGGGCGGCCAAGTCCTACGGCGCCGCAGGCGACATCGACCGCATGGAGGCGTGCCTGGCGCGGGAGGATGGGCAGCGCAACCTGCGCCGCGACCTGCGCGAGCACGTGTCCCGCTTCGAAACCCTGCTGGCCGGAGGCCAGCGCTTGGCTGCCCTGGAAGTGGCCGCCGCAATTCCGGCCGACGTTCTCGAAGCCCGGGACGTCCGCGCGGCTGCCAACCAAGTTGATCAGCGCCTGTGCCGGGGCCGCACCGTGGCGCTGCGCGGTCCCGACGGCGCGGTGGCCCGCTTTGCAGCCCTGCCCGCTCTGCTGGGCCGCGACGGTTTCTGTCAGATCGTCCTGCGCGACCCAGGAGTTTCCCGCCGGCATGCCCGCGTGCGGGCGGACGGGGCTGGATTCTCGATCGAAGACGCCGGCTCACGCGCGGGCACGTGGTTGTGCGGAGCTAGACTGTCAGCCCCGGTGCTGCTGCCCGCGCGCGGCCAGCTTGCTCTGGGCGAACACTGTCGCCTCGACTTCGCGACACGGGAGCCCGCCCTGCTGGAACTGACCAGCGTGGTCGGACTCGAACGCGGCTTGCGTGCCTTCGTGGGCTCAGACGCGCTGCCGCTCGCCGCAGCTTTCCCCGCGCTCGGCGCGCTGAACGTCTTCCCCGAGGAACGAACCGCGCGGGTCACGTGTACGGAGCCGGCACGCCTAGCCGGCCAGCTCGTGGGTCCCAGTTTCGAACTGCTGCACGGCGATGTGATCGAAGCGGCCGGGCAACGCCTGGAGGTGGTGTGAAGGGCAAGGACGCTGAAGCGGGCCACCCCCCCGATTCCGTCGAGGCCTTGCGCTTGCACCTCGACCGTAATCCGCAGGATCAGCCCTCGCGGTTGGCCCTAGCCCGACAACTGGCCTCGCAGGGCGAGGCGGCCGCTGCCCGCGCTCTCCTGATCGCGCTTGAAGACGAAAGCGGGGCTCTCGCCCGACAGGCCACGGCCCAACTGGCTGCGCTCGACGAAGAGCAAGGCCGCTTCGAGGCTGCGGCCGAGCGTTGGGAGCGCTTGCTGGCTGAGGACATCGATGACCCAGAGCCCAGTGCCCGGGTCGTCCATTTGCGTCGGTGCCTCGGCGGCGCGGCGCCGCCTGCATGCAATCCCGTGGGAGTCACGCAGACCCTAGTTCAGCCGGAGGGCGTTTCCCTGTCCCGCTACGAGATCCTGCGCGAGATTGGCCGCGGCGCCACTTCGACGGTCTACCTGGCCCGCGATCGCACTCTGGGCATTGAGCTTGCGCTCAAAGTGTTCCACCCGCCGGCCCGGCTGAGCGAGGCTTGCCAGCGCTTCTTCTCCGAGGCGCGCCTGGTGGCCGGCCTGCGCCACCCGGGTGTGGTTGCCATCTACGACCTCGACGAAGCGGCCCGGACGCTGGTCATGGAATACCTGGCCGGTGGCAGCTTGCGGGACCGGCTCGCGCGCACACGACCCTCGACACTGCCCTGCGACGAAACCGTGGCCCTGGCTCGCTCCCTGCTGTCGACG
>PMIX01000418.1 GCA_003158395.1 Myxococcales bacterium
GTAACATCTTCGGCGCGCGATTCCGCGGTCGAGTCGTCGCCATTCGAGTCGCCGCTAGAACAGCGCTAAACCGATCGGACCAAAAGAGGTAACGACGAAAAGGAGAATCCCATGGAAACAGTAGGACAAGAGGTAGGAAGGATCGAAACACGACTCCGACAGTTGGGCGCCAAGCTCGATAGGCTGGTAGCCAAGGCCGACGAAGCGGGCACCGAGGCCACGGTTGACTATCGCAGAAGCATCGATCACATCAAGGACAAGCACGCCGTGGTCCAGACCAAGCTCAATGCATACAAGGCCGCCAACGGCCAAAAATGGGACAATTTCAGGGGTGGCGTTGAGATCGCCTGGCACGACCTCGCGGATGCGTTCAAGGCCCTCAAGCAGTAGCCGCCACCCAGCCACTGGCTCCCACGGCGGCGGCGCCAGCACCCGTCTCCACGCCAGGACGGGCAGAACGGCGATGTGGGCAGCGGGGCTTACTTCGACACCTGGTTTCGCGCCGCTTTTCACAAATCGGATTCTGGGACGGAACGCCATCGAGTTTTCGGCGACCACTTGCAGTGCTGCGGGGTTTTGGTGTTGACGCCCGCTTCCGCCCACAAACTGAACTTCACGTCTGGGGTTAAAGAAGTGGTCTGCCCCTGACGATTCCATGGTGTCCCAAAAGTCGTGGACCTTGCTGCGAGAAGATGCGATGGCGAAGATGAATGAAGCTCTGAGCTTTGCGCTGGCTGCTGTGCTGCCTCTCACGTCTGCATGCAGCTTGATGTTCGACAGAAATATAGCACAATGCGCTACCGATCTTGACTGTGCCACCTTCGAGACCGGTGACACCGCGCACGCCGTCTGTAGTCAAGGCGTATGCGTGAATTCGGGCCTGGGTCCCAAAGGTTGCTTCTCCGGAACTCCGACAACCACCATTGAGTATCTTAACGCGTGCACCAACGCGCAGAACATGCTGTTCGACAATTGCGCCAGGCTAGGGCTTTGCGGCGCCGGCGCGCTTCCGCCCGACCCGGTGCCTCCGCAGAGTGCCGGGGCACTCACCCCAACCATCAAAGCCGTAGCGCCGCCCACTGTCAGGTGCGCAGATGCGGGGCCCAATGTGATCTACATGACGGGGACATCCGACTTCGGACCCTTGCTCATGCAGGTTACCCCGCTGCTCGCAGCCAACAATCCCCCGTACCGCGCCGTTTTCATGTCTGGAAGCTCGTGCGGGGGCGTAAGTGCCGTGTTCGGTCCTACGACGACCGTCATCAAGGACGTGCCCGGGACGCAGACCAAGGCAGCCAGCTACGCCTACTACTTCGACGACGCGGGCACACAAGTTAGTTGCACACTCGACCCAGAGGGCAAGGTCGTCGATATCGGCGTATCGAACCTTTACTCGACGGTTTGCGATCCGACCTATGTGCCCGGTGCCACCGTTGCCGGATACTTGGGGCCGGTCGTGACGTTCGGTCTCACCGTGCCCGCAGCTTCCACGCAGAAGTCGATCAGCGTTGAAGCGGCCCATATCATCTTCGGGCTGGGTGGGCAGAATCCCGTAGGCCTCAACCCAAGCCCGTGGATCGATCCCCTCTATTACTCCATCCGCAATTCGGGAGCCGGGTCGACCGCCCTGACAGCGGCGCTCATCCATGTGCCGCGAACGGCATTTTGGGGGGTCGACCGTCTGTCGACGGACAACATCCGAGACACTCTGAATACCTCCACAGAGCCCGAGAAATCCCTCGGCATTCTGTCCATCGACTACGCCGACAAGGCGCGCGGCAACCTGCGCGTTCTCTTCTTGCAGGTCGAAGCTCAGCTGTCCGGATACCTGCCCGATTCCACTGCCACCGCCCTCAACAAGGCCAATGTGCGCGACGGACACTACCCCCTCTGGGGCTACGTTCACTTCTACACAGCGAATATCAATGGTGCCCCTTCTGCCGCGGCGGGAGCTTTCGTGACACGCTTCTCGGTGCCGAGGCTCGATCCCGAGTTGGTGGATGCCATGATCGACGCATCGCTGGTTCCACAGTGCGCAATGAAGGTGGCCCGTGAGACCGAAATGGGCGATTTCGTACCCAATCCCTACCAGTTCCAATGCGGCTGCCATTTTGACAACCGCACGACCGGCCGAGCATCGTGCACACCGTGCACGACGTCCAACGATTGCCCGGCGAGCGCTCCGGCGTGCAACTACGGCTTCTGCGAGCCGGAGTAGGCGCAACCCGCGCGGATCAAAAACATGCACTTGTTGTACCCGAGCAGCGTAGGCACGGCGGCTGCAGCCGCGTCGCCGAGATGCTCCTGAGAAGATGCATTGATGTCGAAGAATATCATTCGTCCACTGCCGATGTGCCGCGCCGCGAAGGGCGACGGCGCGCGTCGCGCTAGATGAACTTGCTGGGAGCGCGAAACATGGGAGCACCAACGCCGATAGGAATCGAAATAGCCGAAGAGGACATCACCCCTGACTGCGGTGGGACCCGTCTAGAAGCAGCCTGCACCGCTGTCGCCAACGACAACAGCGTGGCGACGAAACGCCCGTTGAAACGGTCACCCAGCCACCTTGCCCTCGTGGTAGAGGGCCCGGCGGCCGCGGAAGCCGAACCGTCCGGTTGGCCAGCGAGAGCGGGATCCACAAAGACCACGCTGTGGCTCTTCGCGGTCGCAGCACTCGTGGTAACCGGGACGCTCATCGTTTCGTTGCCGGCGGCACCGAACGCTGTGGCCGGATTGAGCATCCGCCAACTGGCGAGCATCGAGGCGATCGTCTTCCTCTCTGGCGTGATGAGTGGCCTGTCGGGGTTCGGCTTCTCCGCAATTGGAGCCGCTAGCCTCTTACTGCTTGCGCCCATCTTGCAGGTCCCGCTGTTCCAAGCTTTGTCGACAGGAAACCAGCTCCTCTCGGTCGGACAGTTGCGCGAAGACATGCCTAAGTCACCGAGGGATCTCTGGGCAGGGCCGGGGCCATGTATGTTGGGCGGAGCGGCCGGTGTACCGATCGGAATCTGGCTATTGTCCCACCTGCCGGCAGCGCGGCTGATGGGGGCATTCGGGACGCTGCTGTTCTTGTATGCCGTCTATTCGCTGTTCAGGCCTACGAGCTTCAAGCTGCGCGGTTTCGACGGTCCGGTGTGCGGCGCTGTGGTCGGTTTCCTCGGGGGTGTGGTGGGCGGCTTCACCGCCTTTCCTGGAGCGGCGGTCGTCGTGTGGACGGGGTTGCGCGGTGTACCGAAGGCGCAGCACCGCGCCATCGTCCAGCCCTACATCATCATGTCGCAGATCTACGCGTTGGGCCTGGTTGCATTGCTGCATCCATCCTACTTGAACGGTCAGTTCTGGTTGCTCCTGGCCTTGAGCTTGCCCGCGGTAGTGCCGGGGACCCTCAGTGGCCTGGCCATCTATCGGCGGACGTCCGATTTGAACTTCAGGCGGCTTTCGTACCTGCTTCTGGGGATTTCCGGCATATGCCTTCTGGCAAAGACGTGTGGCGCGGCGATCAAGAGCCTGTTCTGATCCGGAGTGACGGGCGTACCCTCGTAGCTCAACGATCCGTCCGCGAGGCCAGCCCTCACTTGTCCTATTGCGCATGCGGGACTACCGAACGCGAGCTGATGTAGGCCATCGTCAGCCGATCAACCGCGTTAATCGCAGAAAGGATGGGAGGCGCTAAATCTGTCTGCTGCCTCTGCCGATATGAAGTCTCTGTCGATGCGGAGGATGAGCGTATCGACAGATGCCACTCCCGAAATGTCCATGACCAAACGATGAAAGGCGGAAACGACGGTGAACCAGACACCACTTCGTTTGATCGCGATGGAGCAGAGCCCCCCGGCAGAGGACGACGGGGGCGCCAACCCCGTGATGATGATCAGCGATTACGATTTGCTCGCGATCGAGGAAAGCCCCCCGGCAAAGGACGACGGGAGCGCCAACCCCGTCGCGATGATGACCGAGCACGACGCGATCACGCGAAAAGTGCCAGACTCCGCAAGTATCGCCGCGCCGGAAAGCTCCCCGGACAATCCGAAGCGATTCCCAGGATGGCAGACTCTGCTGTCTACCGCTGCGGTCGCCGTGGTGGTCGTGGTGGTTCTGGAGATCGTTGCGTTGGCGACGAAGGGAAAGGGCACACCCACTCCAACACCGACCAGCGCCACCGAGGCAGCGGTTCGGGGCGCAGAGGAGCCGTCCCAACCGCAGCCGTCATTGGCTCGGCCTGCGCCGGCTGCGGCTTCCCCTTCTCAGATCCGCGCTGTCCACGATACCATCCGCATCGAAATCACGGCCGAACCTAGGGGAGCCGAGCTGAGCCTTGACGGCAACGTGCTCGCCGGCCATCGACTGAATCTGGAGGTTCCGGAGGATCGCGGTATTCACGTCGTCAGCGCCTCGGCGCCCGGGTACATCCCGTTCAATCAGCAGGTCAGTTTCTCAAGCGACGTGGTTCTCAATATCAGCCTGCACCGAGCCCACACCTCCCCGGTCCGCCAAGGGGCAAGACCGCAACCGTCCCAGCGCGAGTCAAGACCCAAGAGCAGCGTCAGACCAGCGACGGTGCAGCCGGACCCAGGCATAGAGCCGGGTATGGACCTGGACGGTCCCTCCGTGCGGCCCAATGCCAAACCGATTGACGAAAGGAACCCGTACAGGCCATGAAGACACAGGTCTGTGCCCTATTCGTGGGATTGACATGGCTCCTCATCCCTCAAGTGACCATGGCACAGTCAAAGGGCCCTACAGATGAAGACTC
Source organism: Myxococcales bacterium (assembly GCA_003158395.1). GTDB lineage: Bacteria > Myxococcota_A > Polyangia > Fen-1088 > Fen-1088 > Fen-1137. Next base: position 4,754 of record PMIX01000418.1, read on the forward strand.
AGCGAAGGCTGCCGTCAGGTTTCGGCAGGCCGTTGAGTTGTACCGCGAGGGCAGCTACGAGGGCGCGCTGGCCGAATTTCGGAAAGCCTACCAAATCAGTCCGTCCTACCGTGTGCTTTACAATATCGCGTACGCGCAGTATGCGCTTCACGACTTCGTGGGCGCCCATAAGTCCCTCATGCAATACATGGCGGAAGGTAGAGGCGAGATCCCCGCCGATCGTCGTGCCCAGGTCGACGAAATGTTGGCAAAGTTCGAGGAAAGGATCGCCCAGTTGCAGATTTCGACGAATATGACGGGCGTCGACATTCGGGTCGACGGCGTCAGCGTGGGGACATCACCCCTACCCAGGCTCGTCCCGGTCAATTTGGGAACGCGTAAGGTGAGCGCGTTCAAAGCCGG
>PMIX01000087.1 GCA_003158395.1 Myxococcales bacterium
CCTGTCCGAGATCTACCGCTGTCCTGTGATGTTTATGATGGACGAGGTGGTAGGGCACATGGTTGAGCGTGTGGTCATCCCGCCCGCCGCCGAAATCAAGGTGGTTCCGCGCAAATGGACCCACAAGCCCAAGGATGAGTATCGCGCGTTTGCCACGACTGATGACGATCCCGTGCCCGAAATGACCAAGGCTGGCGCGGGCTACCGCATTCACGTGACCGGTCTGACTCACGATGAACGTGGCTACCCGGCCATGAACGCGGTCGCGCAGGACAAGCTGGTGCGGCGGCTCATCGGCAAGATCCGCGACAACGCNNGTGGGGCACCTGCGCCTGGTGGTGGCCTGGCCGTTTCCTGCCAAACGCATGCGCGAACTAGCCAAGACGGCTAAGGTTTTCATCATGCCCGAGCTGAACATGGGCCAGATGGTCCTGGAGATCGAACGCGCGGTGGCCGGCGCGGCCCGCGTGGTCAGCCTCCCGCACGCCGGCGGCTCGGTCCATGAGCCGGAGACGATCCTGGCCGCGATCCTGGAGGCGGGGCGATGACCGACGACACGCTCTTGCGCGACATCGATAGCGTCAACCCGGTAATGCCCTACCTGCGCCAGGAGCGCATCCCGCACATCTGGTGCCCGAGCTGCGGGATCGGCACCACGGTCAACTGTTTCACCCGCGCGCTCACTGAATCGGGCATGAACCTGGACGAGATCGCTATCGTGTCCGGTATCGGCTGCACCGGCCGGGTTGCCGGCTACCTGAACCTGGACTCGTTCCACACCACGCATGGTCGCGCCATCCCGTTTGCTACCGGGCTGAAGCTGGCCAACCCTAAGCTCAAGGTGGTCGTGTACTCGGGCGACGGCGATTTGACCGCCATCGGCGGCAACCACTTCATGCACGCCGCTCGCCGCAACATGGATTTGATGGTGATCTGTGTGAACAATTTCACCTACGGCATGACCGGCGGTCAGGTAGCGCCCACCACACCGCTTGGCGCCAAGCAGACCACGATGCCCTTCGGCAACTACGAGGCCCCGTTTAACCTGCCCTTCTTGGCCGATGCGTGCGGGGCCAGCTATGTCGCGCGTTGGACTGTGTTCCACGTGCGCCAACTGGCCAAGGCGATGCTGGAGGGATTGAAGAAGCGCGGCTTCGTCTTCATCGAGGCCCTCTCGCCCTGCCCCACGCTCTATCAGCGCCGCAACAAGCGCGGCGACGGCGTGGACGAGCTGAAGTTCTACAAGCAGAACAGCGTGATCAAGAACGGCGCCGACACCAAGGAACTGGGCCTGACCTTCAACGGCCCCATCGTGGTGGGCAAGTTCGTGGATCGCGAACGCCCCACCTGGCTGGATGCTATGAACGAGCATCTAGGCAGAGTTCTGGGCGCCGAGTATTCGCCCTGGGGAGGCCAAGGTGGCTAGGACGGAAATTCGCGTCGGCGGTCTGGGCGGCCAGGGCATCATCCTGTGCGGTTCCATCATTGGAAAAGCCGCCGCCATCTACAGCGGCCGGCACGCAGCCCTCATCCAGGCCTTCGGGCCCGAGGCGCGCGGCAGCGCGTGCAGCGCCCAGGTCATCGTGGCCGACGAGGCAATTGGCTATCCCTACGTGCGGAGCCCGGACATTTTGGTGCTGCTTTCGCAGGACGCGTTTGTCCAGTTCGCGCCGCAACTCAAGCCCGACGGACTGGTGTTGTACGAGAACGAGCTGGTGCAGGTGCAAGGCAAGCTGCCCGTGACGGCGCGCGCGCTCGGTATTCCGGCCACCCGCTTCGCCGAGGAGTTGGGGCGACGGCTGGTGCTCAATATCGTGATGGCGGGCTTCTTCACCGGGGCGACCAATCTTCTGTCCATCGATGCGGTGGAAAAGGCGGTTCTCGATTCGGTGCCCAAGGGCACTGAGAGCCTGAACCTGAAAGCTCTGATGAAGGGCTACGAATACGGTCGAGGTCTGGCCACGCCAACCTGAGGAGGACATCATGGACAGGGACGGGTTCCCGCGCGTTGCGAAGCTGAAGGACGGGTCGAGCGTCGAGATTTCGCTAGCCAGCGTGGCCGACGGCTCTGCCCTGCTGGACTTCTACCGTTCGCTTTCCGACGAAGACCGCCTGGTGCTCACAGACGACGTGACCACGCCCGACTGGCTGGCTCGGTTTCTCGCCAAACTGGACTCGGGCGCAGCCACCAGCCTGGTCGCGCGCGCAGACGGTCGCATCTGCGGCGAGGCCACCCTGCATCGGAACCTGCACGGATGGAGCCGGCACGTGGGCGAGATCCGCCTCAACGTGGCCCGCGACCGCCGGGGCAAGGGCGTGGGTTACGCGCTGGCCGCCGGCGTGGTCAAGCTGGCCATCGACATGGGCCTGGAAAAAATGGTGGCCTACTTTGTGGCGAGCCAAGTGGCCGCCCGCAAGACCTTCGAACGACTGGGTTTCCGAAAGGAGGCCGAGCTCGCCCGCCAGGTCACCGACATTCGCGGTATCAAGCGCGACCTCTTCATCTACGCCAATGACGTCTCGCACATCTGGGCCGCGATGGAGGCCTTGGTGGAAGACTCCCGACCGCACGAGGGACAGTAGCTAGAGCGCGTCGGGAAATTGCGGGCCGCCCGAAGGGCCGGCCCGCGGGTCGCGGCTAGCGGGTCGCGAGGGCGAGGGCGTGAGCGAGTTCGTGTGCGTTACGCGGAAGGACGGATCGCGGGCCGCGGGCCGCTCGCGCACACGCTCACGCAAATCGCCCACGCAGACCGCACCACGCTGGTCGCTGCCGCTCACGCAACCGCTCACGGGCACGCTGGCCGAGCGGCGCTGACCCGGGTGGTGAAACAGCCAGCCCACCCCGCTCAGAAAACCAGCTTNNCTGATAATGGCGCCGGCGTGGCCCATGCGGCGCCCAGGTGGCGCGGTCACTCCGGCCACAAAGGCGGCGACCGGCTTCTTCATGTTGGCCTTGATGAAGGCTGCGGCCTCTTCCTCCGACGTGCCGCCGATTTCGCCGATGAGCAGGACCGCCCTGGTCTGGGGATCGGCTTCGAAGAGCGACAGGCAGTCGATGAAGTCCATGCCCTTGACCGGATCCCCGCCGATC
>PMIX01000388.1 GCA_003158395.1 Myxococcales bacterium
CTGGGTAATCGACTTCTCGATGTCTTGCGGCCCCGCGCCGGTATAGAAGGTGGCGATGCGGATGACAGGGATGGTGATGTCAGGGAAGAGGTCCACTGACAGCCGGTTGAGCGACACCACGCCCAGCACGATGAGCATGAGCGAAAGCATCAGGATGAGAACCGGATTGCGAAGCGCGAGACGTGTGAGCCACATGGTGTGCTGACCCCGATCCGAACTAGTTGGGCTTGCGGGGTTGGTGGGCGGTCGTGGTCTGCGTCGCTGTGGGCGAGGCCGCCACAGTGTCCTTTTCACCCGTGTAGGGGTTGACGTCGCGAACTACGCGCACCGTGGAGCCGTCCGACAGCCCGTCTGCGCCTGCGGTCACGACTTCTTCGCCAACCTGCAGGCCAGAACGGATCTCGAGCGCATCGCCCATGTCCACGTCAGCGCCGGCAACAATGGTTCGACGTTCAACCTTGGCGCCATGCAGGACGAAGACGTACTTCTTGCCCGAAGAAATTTGCACGGCGTTGACCGACACCACGGGGCGCTTGGGACGTATTTCAAGAACAATCGAGCCGCGGCCATACATACCTGGACGTAGTTCACCCAACGGGTTGGGAAGCTGCACCTCAGCCTCCAGGGTGCGCGTCAGCGGATCGAAAGACGGCGCCAGGCGTACCACCTTGCCTGGGAAAGTGCGGCCCGGCAGCGCGTCCAGCTCCACGTGGGCATCCTTGCCCAGGCCCACCCCAGCCGCATCGTATTCGTTCAGGCTGATGAAAACGCGCAGGCGGTCTGTGCGGACCACGGTCACGATGGCGACGCCGCCCGGCAGTCCGACCAGAGCCCCCGGATCGAGCCGGCGCGCGGCGATGGCTCCGTCGATGGGCGAGGTGATGCGCGTCTCACCCAACCGGATGGCCAGACCGGAGATCTGGGCTTGGGCCGCCGCCTGGGCCGATTCGGCCGAGGCCATGGCCGCGGTGGCGGATTGCAGCTCTTGCTGGCTGACCACACCGCTGGGCGCCAACTTGTTCGCCCGATCGTAGTTGGTGCGCGCCAGAACCGCCGACGCCTTGGTCTGGCCAAAAACGCTGCGGGCAGCCGCCAACTGGTCGGGCAAATCGCTGGGCCGCACCAAGGCGACGAGCTGACCCCTGCGCACCCGGTCCCCGCGGTCGACCAGGACGGCATCGACGTAGCCGAGAACCTTGGAGCCGACGTCAACCTGTTCCAGCGCGCGCAGGTCGACCGGGGCGTGGACCTCGACAGGAACATCGCGCGCCACCACCTTGGCCACCACGACTTGGGGCGCCGGACGGGCCCGCGTTGTCGGACCGGCCTCGCCCTTGGAGCAGGCGAGCGAAGCGAGGGACACCGCGAGCACAGCGGCAACGGAAAAGACGAAGGTGCGAGACCTCGAGGGATCGCCGAACGGCATGGCCCGGTAGCCATAGCGCCCAAAGCTTGCATAGGCAAGCATTCCGCGCGCTGGGTACGACGTCGTGCGGGCGCGAGACAGCATCCCACCGGCTTGGACGCTCTCGGGGAGCTCACCGCCACGGGCTGAATTGGCCTGGGTGGTCTTGAGCCGTGCTCTCAGCGGCGCGCAGTTCCTTGGGCGAACGCGCTTCCGCCCGTCGTGGGCGTGCGGGAACCTTCTATGGCAGCCCCGGACGCGCGCGTCGCGTGCGCATGATGAAATCGATGTGTGCCTGTTCGGTCTTGTAATCCAGGCACAGGGCATACATCACGACGTTGACCGCGAAACGGAAGGCCTGTTCACGCTGTTCCTCGCCGCCCGGGACCACGTCGTGCTCCCAGCGACCGTACCCGTCGCGCGCCAAGGCCCCACACACATCGTTTTGCGTGTAGATGACCGCCAGGCGGCGGTCGCGTTCCACCCCCTCGAGGTAGGGCGCTGCCAGCACGCGGCCGGCCACCCCGTGCAGCACGTAGAATGACTTCCACAGCACATGCTCGTCAGGCACACGAGCCGGCATGTCGCCAGGCAGGACATGCGCCAGCAGCTTGCGCACCGACGCGTCGAAAGCGCCACCAGCGCGACCCTCGGCCGAATCAACCAGCAGGCAGCCGCCGAAAGTCAGGAAGCGACGCAGCCGCGCGACCTCCGCCTCGGGGAGGAGTGAAAACGCGCGATCGCCTGAGAGTAGGACCAACGGATAGCGAAAGAGCTCCGGGCTGGACGGCGCCAGCGCGATGGGGTCGGGCACCGCGATTAGGCTGGTGCGACGCTCCAATTCCCATGCCAGGCGCCGCAGGGCGGTCGGGCGCGGATCGGGAAGATCAGGCAGGTGGAGCCGTGCCAGACGAATCCGCGACGAATCGCCGATGGCGCGAGCCAGGCTGGCGCGGCCCCAAAGCCCGGCGCCTAGAAGTGCGGCCAGCACCGGCCGGCGGCCGATCATTCGCGGCTCTGGCAAACGGCTCGCTGTCATCCGATACTGTTGCCTGCCATGCAGCCGCCGTGTCGCGTTGTCATTCTCGTAAGTATGGTCGTTGTGGCAGGATCTGTCGCCCAAAACGTCTGGGCCAGCGGGAAACCCGCAGCGGCGCCAGAGGAAGGGAAGCAAACAGCAGCTCCCGAGAGCGCCGGCGCTACCCCCGAGCCGACCGACAAAGCGTCGGGCCGGCCGTCAGGACCACCTGATGGCCAAATGGCGAAAGAATCTCCAGCAGCTCCCGAGAGCGCCGGGGCGACCCCCGCGCTGACCGACAAGGCGTCGGGCCGGCCGGCAAGACCGTCTGATGACCAAACGGCGAAAGAATCTCCATTGATTGGGGGGCGGCCGGTCGAGATCAATCACTTTCGCCAAGTCGGGGTATCGATCATGCCCGGCACCGGATACCGCATACTGGTTCCGTACCAAGAAGTCATGCCCTGCGGCGACTCCTCAGGCAACGCAAGCAAGCGGGTGTGCACCCATATCCTGCCCTTCTTCCTCGACCTGCAGCTCTCTTATGGTTTCCACCCCCGTCTCGATTTCATTGTTGACCTACGTTTTGCCGTGCAGAGGGATCCGGCCGCGAGCCCCGACAGTCACGAATTCGCGCTGGCGCCCGGGGTGCGCTACTGGCTCGACCAGGGCGTGGCATTGAAGTTCTACGTCACCGGTCAGGCCATCTACGACTATACAGACTACATCCAGGTGTCGAAGAGCGACTTCGCGCTTCGCAACGCTGACGGCCTGATGTACGACGCTATCAAGAACGTGGGTTTCTTCTTCCAGGTTGGATGGACCATGGGGTTCGCGCGCTGGTACCGCCTGGAGTTCGACACCGGGCTCGGTGTGCAGGTCCGGTTCCCCTAGCTAGCCCGAGTGGGCCCAGACGCCCCTTGGCCACCGTTCACGCTGTTTTGCGCCGACGCTTGCGCATTACTTTCACCGCGAACCACACCGCAGCCAGCAGGACAACAACCAGGATGCCGTACTCGGAGCGCCGTGCCCAGCTCACCACGTGGTCAATGTGTTCGCCGAAAACCCAGGCTAGGTAGACCAATGCGGGCACCGAAACCAAGGCTGCTAGCGAATCATAGGTGAGGAAGACGGATGGCCGCACCCGCAGCGTCCCGGCGGACAAGAAAACCGAAAAACGCAGACCGGGCAGAAAGCGCGCGATGAAAATGACCTTGCTGCCGAACTTTCGGAAATAGGCGCGCACGCGAATCTGCTTGCGCGGCCGGAAGAAGCGTTGAGCCAGGTGGCTGTCGAGCAGGCGCGAACCGAAAAGGCGACCCAGCATGAAGGCAATGCAATCGCCCCCCAGCACGGAAGCGAAGCACACCAAGAAAACGGTGTGCACGTTCACGATGCCCCGGTGGGCCAGGTAGCCGGCCGAGATGAGTGAGACGTCTTCCGGAATCGGCAGTCCGAGGCCGCAGAGCAGCAAGACCCCCGCCAGGGTGTTGTATACGGCTGACGGCTGTAGTGAAGTCAGGTGGGTGAGCAGCCAATCCATGCCACAGGGCTTTCGGCTCCTCCCATAGCACGATTTTTCGCATTAAGCTGGTGTCGCCACGACCTCGGCGAGCTCAGCACACGGATGGCCGTTGACAGAGAGCAAAAGCCGCCCTAGAAACCTGGCGAGGGAAGGCCATGCAAAAAATGAAGACTACTCTGGTGCTTGGATGTTTCGGCGCTCTCTTGGTGGTGGCGGCGGCTGGGTGCAAACCCGACTACCCTGCCTGCGACACCGACAAGGATTGCAAGGACAAAGAATTCTGCGTCGGTCGCAAGTGTCAGCAGTGCCGCGATGCTCGTGACTGCGGTGAGGGTCACCAGTGCGCGAACGGGCGCTGCAGCGCTATCCCCGGTTACTGCAAGGATGCCGCGCAGTGCTCGCCAGGTGAGATTTGCAAAGCCAACCGCTGCCAGGCCTGCACGTACGACAACCAATGTCCGGCGGGCAAGCTGTGCATGACCGGACGTTGTTCCATCCCCCAGTGCACCAAGGACGAGAACTGCGCCCAGGATCAAGAATGTGTGCACGGTTTGTGCGTGGGCTCGCAGAAGCCGATCGTCAAGAAACCGCCCTGCGATCTGGAGGCGGTCTACTTCGACTTCGACAAATCGAACCTGACTTCAGCTGCCACCAGCGTGTTGTCCCAGAATGCGATTTGTCTCAAGAAGACTGACATGAGCGTGACCCTCGTCGGCCGCGCCGATCCGCGCGGCACCACCGAGTACAACATGGCGCTCTCTGACCGACGCGCCCAGTCGGTGAAGGACTATCTCAGGCGGATGGGAATCGCGAGCACCCGGCTGTCCGTCGTGCCGCGCGGCGCCTTGGACGCCACGGGCACCAATGAGACCGGCTGGGCCAAGGACCGCCGCGTCGACTCCGAATGGCGATAGGACCTAAGTGGTCTTGTTTCGCGATCGCGGGCAGCATGCTCGCGGCCGTGGTGATGTCCGGCTGTCTGATGACTAGCGGCCAGGGCGACAAACTGCGCGATGACATCTCACAGCTCTCCAAGCGCATGGAGACCATCGAGACGCGAATCAACGATCAGATGGCCCGTTTGCGCAAGGTGCTCGACGAGGCCACGGGTTTGCTCGCACGAAACTCGGCGGACCTCGGTTCCAAAGTGGCGCGCAACGAGAGCGACATTGCGGCCCTCGCCGGCAAGCTCGAGGAGGCCAAGCACCTTCTGGACGAACTGCAACGGCGTCTGGCGGCGCTAGAACAAGCCCAGCAGAAGACGACGCAGGAACAGCAGAAGATCATCGAGCGGGTGGCTCCCTCCATGCCCGAGGACAAGGAAGCCCTTTGGAAAGAAGCGCAGAACCGGCTGGCAGGCGGCATGCGCGAGGAGGCCCGCCGTTTCCTGCGTGCCTTCATCCAGCGCTTTCCCACTGACCCACGCGCGTCGCAGGCGCAGTTGCAGGTCGGGCAGTCTTTCGCGCAGGAGTTGAAGCACGGCCTGGCGGTGGCGGAGTACCTGGCTGTCATGTCCCGTTTCTCGCGTTCCCCTGAAGTGCCCGAGGCCATGTGGCAACTGGGCGAGTCCTACGTGGCGATGAAGTACTGCACCGACGCGAAGGCCATCTTCCTCGACTTGTCGAAGCGCTATCCCAAGTCCCCCCGGGCCCCCCAGGTCAAGGAGCGCTTGCGCGACATCCAGAAGATCGCCAGGAACAAGGATCTCTGTACGAGTTGATTTCGCTGCAGCCGCTACTTGCCGGCTTGCAGCATCTTCACCTTGCGTCGCACAGTCGCGGCGTCGCTGCCGCTGGGCCAGAGCTGTAAGTAGCGCTGGTAGCTCTGCAAGGCGAGAGCCTTCTCGCCGCGTGCGCGACGGACCTCGCCCATCCCGAATAGGGCCGGACCGTAAGACGTCTTGGCCCCCAGCGCGCGCTTGAAGAATCCGTAGGCGGCCGGGATCTGGCCACGGTCAAGGGCGGCGAAGCCAAGCCCCGACAGGGCCCTGACCCCACCCGGACGCAGCCGCAGTGCCCTTTGGTAGAGATCCTTGGCCGTACTGTTCGATCCGTTTTCGAGCGCGCGATCTGCGTCGGCGACCAGCTTCTCGTAGGATTCGGCAGGGGCGGCCGACGGCTTTGCCGGACTCGGCGTGTCCGATGCCTCCTCGGTCTCCGCAGGCGGCGGCGAGGGCAGCTCTTCTACGACCGGGCCCTTGGTCGACGGGTTGGGTGCCGCCATCTCACCCGGTACCTGGCCAGCGCCAGACCCAGCTCCCAGATCCGGTCTCGCCTCGGGCGGACGGGCCAGGATGCGGCGCCAGGACCAGATGCCGCCGGAAGCCTTCGCCCCGATGGCTGCGCTGTGGAGGCGGCCCTCCTGCCACTGGATGCCGGCGTAGGCCACCCCAGCCGCCACGGTCAGACCGACGAAGATCTTGAGCCCGCCATGGCTATGCCCGTGCGAAGCGCCCCTCGCATCTGTCTTGCCAACGGCCGGAAAGGACAGATGGCTGCCCTGAACATCGTCGTTCGGGATCGCCATGGCCTGGGGCGATGAACGGCCCTGCGTCGGGGAGGTCGAGCTACGCCGGGCAGGCTCGACCCGCGCGGTCTGGCTCTGCGCGGCTGCGGCACCAGACCGGGCATGATCGGCCTCGTCCACAACTTCGAAGAACGGCACCAAATCGTCGATCTGGCCGGCGTATTGCCAGGCCCGACCGTCGGGTGAAATCTTGTCCATGCGGGTTACTCTGCGCTCGATGATAAGTTTGTGCAGCGATGCCAGGCCAGGGAAGCGATGAACTCCTCCATCCGCGGTCCGGAGGAACCAGTTGCCCGTCTCCGCGCTACCGGCCGAGGCTCCATCCCCAGTCTCGTTCGAGCGCGGCTGCGCCGCCGTGAAGATGTGCCCACAGACGCTGCACTGCACGTCGGCAGTGCCGTTGTGCATCTCGCTGTCGTCCAGCGCACACTCGGCTTGGCAGCGTTCGCATCGGATCTGCATGGTCGGCAACGTCACCTTTGGCAGTTCTACCGAAACACGATAGCAGGACTGAGGGCGTCCTGTTGATATGGTTTTTCACATAGTCTACGCCAACCGCAGGCCGATCAGAAACATCGCCAGCCCGAGCGCGAAGGTGACGCCGGCAATGATGGCTTGGGGGCGCCGCAGGTGCAGCTTCGCGTCTAGGCCGCTGCTGAAGAAGCCGATCGCGCCGCCTACCCAGAAGCCCAGACCGGCGAGTGCCAGCACCACATGGGGCAGGGCCGGCCCGGGTCGGCGTGCCAGCCGCTCCAGGTGCCATGCGGCCCTGCCTTCAAAGCTGACACCGGGCGCAACCGAGCGGTCCTCGGCGGACGCCAGCAACCGGGCCAGACGGTGTTCAATATCGGTCAGCCGGGAACTATTCGGGATGAAGAGCGATCGGGTGGCCAGAATGGCGGCCCGTTCGGCCTCCAGCGCAGCGCGCACGCTGGGCCCATCGCCCGATTGTGCGGCTGTCGCAGCCAGGGCCTCCAGACGATCCAGGGCCTCGCGAACGTAAGGGCTCGCGGGAAGATACAGGCGGGCGGCATCCTGATAGTGCCGAACCGCCTCAAGCCGGTCGCCGCGCGCCTCGGACCGCTCGCCGGCGTGCAAGGCGCTGCGCGAGTCGACCAGCAGCCGGACGACCACCACGACGAGCGCCAACCCCACCCCGACAGCGACCAGCAACCACCGGGAATGGCGTCGCGTGGTCATCAGACGAAGTCTCTCTTTCGGAAGATCAGCATGGCCAGGATCAGAACGATAAGCGAGTAGGCCACGCCATACCCGGTGGTTGTCAGCAAGTAAGACGCGCCGACGAAGTCGCGATGGACCGAGACTTCCTCGGCGCCCACGATGGCGCCCGAGGGGTAGAACAGGTGCATGTTGGGGATGAGGGTCGAGCCGGTCTCGAGCACGGTCTTGCCCAGCGGGCCCAGCCTGGCGGCCAGGGCGCGGATGTCGGGCACGGAGCGGCCCACCACGAAGCAACCGAGGGCGAAGAAGCCCGAGAGAAACGGGCTGGAAAACGCCGAGAAGAACACGGCGATGGAGGTCACCAGCATGACGTTGACGAAGAGCAGCCACACCGCCTTGACCATAGGAGTGTCGAAATGCGCCCCCTGCAACCATAAGGTCACGCCCAGCACCAGACCCATGACGCCCATCTGCACGGCCAGGGTCAGAAGCATGCCCAGCCACTTGCCCAGCACGAACTCCCAGCGGTGCAAGGGCTTGGGCAGGATGGTGTACACCGTTTTTAGGTCTAGCTCCTTGTAGAGCAGGTTCACCCCTACGAAAATGGCGATGATCACGCCAAAGGCGTCGATACCGAAGAGTCCGATGTCACGCGTCATACGGATCTCTTCGTGCAAGGTGAGGTTGCCCATGGCGAGGGCGGACAGGATGATCAGCACCGCGAAGAAGAGGAGGCTGTAGAGGATCTTGTTCCGCACCGCTTCGCGGAAGGTGTTCCACGCGATGGCCTGGATGCGTCTCATGCGGCTCCCTGGCTCTGGCTGGCGGCCTCGCGCACGAAGAGATCCTCCAGCGATTCCCGGCGCGGGGTGAGCGAGTGCACACGGGCGCCCGCAGCGAGCACGGCCCGCAGGAATGCGTCCACGTCGGCGTTGGCCGGCAGGTCGATGACCAGGCCGTCGGGATTCTCGCTCTTGCGCGCGCCCGCCGGCAGCTCGGGCAGGTCGGCCGCCCCCAATCGCAGACACACCTCGGTGGAGAGCAGGCGCGCGGTGAGCAGCTCAGCTAGCGGCCCGACGCTTCGGATTCGGCCGGCGAAGATCATGGCCACACGGTCGCAGGTCATCTCCACGTCGGGCAGGATATGGGTGGAGTAGAGAACCGTGCGGCCCTCGCGCTTGAGGTCGAGCATGAGATCGCGGATCTCTTTGCGGCCGATGGGGTCGAGCCCGGTCATGGGCTCGTCCAGGACCACCAGCTCCGGATCGCCCATCAGGGCCTGGGCGATGCCGATGCGCTGGAGCATGCCCTTGGAGAACTTGCGCAAGGGCCGACCGCGCGCGGAGGACAAACCCACCCGCTCGATGAGGCGGTTCGCGCGGGCGCGGCGCTCGGCCCGCTTCACGTCGAACAGAGCGCCGACCAGGTCGAGGAATTCCTCGGGCGTCAGATAGTCGTAGAAATACGGGCTCTCGGGCAGGTAGCCCAGACGCTGTTTGGCCTGCCGATTGGGCACCGGCCGGCCCAGCACCTCGGCGCGGCCGCGCGAGGGGAAGACCAGCCCCATCAGCATCTTCAGGGTGGTGGTCTTGCCCGAGCCGTTGGGGCCCAGATAGCCAAAAATCTCGCCGCGTTGGACCTCGAAGCTGGCCTGCCTGACCGCCTCGATGCGCTTGCGCAGAAACCCCAACCTGAAGGTCTTGGCCAGATCGTCAGCGCGCAGTACCACGTCACTCATGGTGAACAGGTGATGGATTTTGCCACAGGCGGGCGGGATTCAAAGCCATCACCCCAGATGCCGGCGATACCAGTAGATGGTGCGCAAGAGGCCCTCTTCAAGATCGACGCGCGGCCGGAAGGCGAGTAGCTCCTTGGCTTTGTCGATGTTGGGGATGCGCAATTCCACGTCGGCCTGTTTCCAAGGCACATGCTCGATATGGGACGAGCTGGATGCCAGCCGGATGATCTCCTTGGCCAGGGCATAGATGGTGAGAGTGGAGCGCGGGTTGCCGATGTTGAAGGCGTGCCCGACGGCCTGATCGCGATCGAGCGCGAGCAGGATCCCGTCCACGATGTCGTCCACGTAGCACCAAGCGCGTATCTGCGAGCCATCGTTGTGCACCTGCAGGGGATCGCCCCGAAGTGCCCGCACGATGAAATGGTGGACCGCGCCTTCACCCACCTGGCGCGGACCATAGATGTTAAACGGGCGAATGGAGCAGGCGGGAAGCTGGTACTGCTTCCAGTAGTTCATGGCCAGATGCTCGGTAGCCAGCTTGGCCACCGCGTAGGTCCAGCGCGCCTCACCCACCGCACCCAGGGTGGTGGCGTCCCACTCGGTCACGTTGTAGGCGTAGCGGCCAAAGACCTCGCTGGTGGAGAAGTCGATCACGCGCCTGACGCCACCCTTGGCCGCGGCTGCCTCCAGCACGTTCATGGTGCCGAGAAGTGACACGCGCATGGTGAGAACGGGGTTCTTGAGCACGGTGTCCACGCCCGCAATGGAGGCCAGGTGAATGACCGCGTCACAGCCCTCCATGGCCTGGGCAACTACGGCGCCGTCGAGCACGTCGCCCTGAATGAGCTTCACATGGGGATGTTTGTCGAGGCCTGCCGACGACAAGGCATTGCGCCGGAGGGTGTCGAGAATCACGATCTCGTTGTCCGCGGCCAGACGCTCAGCCAGGTGGGATCCGATGAAGCCAGCCCCCCCGGTGAGGAGAAGGCGGCGACCAGACACGCTTCCGGTTATTGTAGAACCATTGTCAGTCATGGGCAGCAAGGCCTTCCATCATAGACCCGATAGGGCACAACGAGAATCCTCGCGTGGGGAGCCCGCCGGCTTGGCCCCCAAGGGGACTTCGGGACGGACAACCCACCCCGCCTCTCCCGCGCACTTCGCGCGCGCCCTCGCCGGCGGCGCACCATCGCGGGAGGGTATGGCGAGGCCGAGCGAAGCGAGCGGGGCGGGGGCGGCGGGCATAGGCATTAAGCGGCCGGCCAGCGGAAGCCCACGCATTCCGCCCCCTCGCCCCGCGAAGCGGGGAGAGGGTTGGGGAGAGGGGCCGTGCCAGGCCGGACCCCTCATCCCAACCTTCTCCTCGGCGGACCGGGGAGAAGGGGTCATAGCTCTCTCCGTCAGGCCGCGCTTAATGCCTATGGGGGCGGCGGGTGGGGGGCCGAAGGGCGGAGCGAACCCTTTGAGGGTTCCCGTGTGAACTCGATGCAGGCTGAAACGACAAGCGGCCGCCGCGCCACGCGCTCTCGACGGGCTGGCGTGCTCATCCCGCTTTTCTCCTTACGCACGCGGACTGGGTGGGGCGTGGGTGAGATTCCGGATCTGGCGCGCCTGGGCGCCTGGGCGCGCGAGGCCGAGCTGGCGGTGGTGCAACTGCTTCCAGTCAACGAGGTCCGTGGCGGGGAGACTAGCCCCTACTCGGCCAGCACGGCTTTTGCGATCGACCCCGTCTATCTCGGCCTCGACGAATGCGAGGACTTCGTTGAGGCAGGGGGACGGGCTGCGCTGTCGCCGGCGGATGGGCGCCTGCTCGACGAGGTTGCGGCCTGCCCCACGGTGGATTGGCGGCGCGTGCGGCCGTTGAAGGCCCGGGCGTCTCGCCGCGCCTTTCGCAGGTTCCTGGACGAAGAATGGGACCAGCGCAGTGCCCGCGCCCTGGAGCTGCGCCGTTTTCGCGAGGAGCACGATTGGCTGGCGGAACATGGCCTCTATTGCGTTCTGCACGACCGCCTGTCCAAACACTGGCAGGAGTGGCCGGCCGAATTGCGCGATCGAGTGCCTGCGGCACTCTCGCGGGTGATCGAAGAGAGTTGTGACGAGCTGCTCTACCACTGCTGGTTGCAGTGGCAGCTCGATATCCAGTGGCGCAAAGCGCGTTCCCAGGCTCAGGCTCTGGGAGTCGACTTCATGGGCGATCTGCCCTTTGTGGTCTCGGGCGATTCCTCAGACGTGTGGAGTAACCGTGGCTTGTTCCGCCTGGATATGCGCGTGGGTGCGCCGCCGGATCCGTTCTCGCCGACGGGCCAGGACTGGGGCTTGCCGCTTTACGATTGGCGCGCCATGGAGCACACCGGGTTTCGCTGGATGCGAAATCGGGCCAGTCGGGCGGGCGAGATGTTTGGGCTTTTCCGGGTGGACCACGTCATCGGGATGTATCGCACGTACTACCGGTCCGCCGACGGCCGCAAGTCGGGTTTCTCGCCCTCGGACGAGGATGCCCAGATCCGCCTAGGCGAAACCCTGCTCTCCATCATCGGGGGTTTTGGCCAGGTGGTGGCCGAGGACCTGGGCGCGCTGCCCGAGTTTCTTCGGCCGTCGCTGGCGCGGCTCGGGCTGCCTGGCTACCGGGTTCTGCGCTGGGAGAAGACCGATGTGTGGCGCGACGGCAGGAAGGAAACCCTGCTGCACGCCCCGGCGGCCTGGCCCGTGATCTCGGTGGCCACCTCGGGC
>PMIX01000035.1 GCA_003158395.1 Myxococcales bacterium
TTGACCGAGACCAGGGCGACCGGATCCTGAAGTCGATGTTGCTTCTCCTCGGTTCTGCTACCACCACCAGGCGCCAGTCTTGACCTTCACCCGGTTCACCACTCCGGTAGCACCACTCCTGCGGGCGTCCTTGTCAGCTTCGCCCCACCCAATCCACGTTCCGACGGTGCCAGTCAAGGTGGCCATTCCTCCGTCAACCGAGACCTTGATTTCATCGCTGTGCACGAAGGGACTCCAGAAGAACGCATTCTCGATATTCTTCTTGATCCGTTCGTCGCTCAGATATAGCTGTGGCCCAAACATCCCGGAAGCGTAGTAAGAGGTCTGGCCGTCATAGGGCGAGGCGTAGTAGTAGTTGGGCCAATCGTAGTAGGTAACCCAGGACTCCGGCTCAACCTTCAGCGCGTTCCAGACCAACAACACTCCCTTTGTCCGCAAGGCAACGTCCTGCGCTTCGGCTTTCTGAACAATCGAACCCACCGTTCCAGATAGGTAGGCAACGCGATTGCTGACAGCCACGTTTACTGTGGAGCTATCCAGCAGCGGGTCCCAAAACATGGCCGCCTTCACCTGCTCCTTCATCTCTGCATCGCTGGACTGGCCGCTCGGTCTCACCTTCAGGAGGCTAGCCAGCCCCGTAACGCCCACTATGTTCTCCACGTCCTGCTCAGCGGAAGTCTTCGCCTTCAGGTTTCCCACGTTACCGCTGAGAACGACCACTCCTTCTCCAACGTTCACGTCGAGAGGAAAGGCTGCGACCCGCGGGTCGAGACGAAAGGCATCCTGAACCGCCTGTTTGATATCGCTGTCCGACCTGGTGGCGTACTTCAATCTTCGACGCGCGTCATTGTGTGCCCATGGCTCAACTTTCATGCCGCTGTCGTCCACCGACAGCACTCCGTTCACCCAGGCATCATCCGACGCACGCGATTTCGCTATCGCGCTTCCAACGATTCCGGTGAGCGTTACCCTTCCGTCTCTCACATCGACGTTGGTCATGTCGCCGTTGACCCAAATGTCCCATTGCAGGCGAGCCTTGATATCTCCAACAATTTGCGAGTCGGTGCGTTTCGACAGGTAGTTGATCGCGACCTCATTGCGGACCTCTTTGATCCCCTTTACGCCCTTGGCAATCCGCGTGACCAGCTGCTTTTCCGTGTAGGAACCGACGCTCCCGGTTAGCGTGGCCACGGCATTTTGGACGGAGACCGCCACCCGATAGGATTCGGTCGCGGGATCCTGCCGCAACGCCGCCTGGATATCCTTGCGCGTGTCTGCGTCGGAGCGGGACACTGGCGTCACCGTAGTCCGGTCGATCACACCGCGCACGCCCCGGATGCTCTCGGCCATCTTCACCGCCCGTTCTTTGGCGAGCAAGTTGTTCACCGAACCGGAAAGCGTGACGATCCCCTGGCTGGTGCTGACATCCACAGCATTCGGGAACACACCCTTTTCGAATGCCAGTCCTCCTTCGACAGCAGCCGTGATGCCGCTGTCGGTAATTTCCCTCTTCGCACTCTGCGCTTGCAAGGGTGACAAGGCCAGCACCGGGGCTCCTGCTGCAATCAGGAGCATCGCACACCACCTGCCGGCAGCTGCGCGGTGAAGCGGTCTTGTTACCTTCGTAGTCACGCGCGGCGGATGGATCGCCGTGCCGGAGTTGTTATCGGTCGCACTTGTCTTTCCACTGTCGTTTCTCGATGCACTTTTCATTGTGGGTAACTCCTGCTCTTGAGGGAATCCAAGCGAGTTTTTTTGCACGATCGGTGCCACAGTACCCGCTGTCGCTGTCACGGTCTCACCGCGTCGGTAGCGAGAACTGCGCATCATCGCGGCTGACTCCCTGGGTGAGGAAGCCATGTAATCGTACCAATGGCGGTTCTTCGGAACGCACTTCTTCTGGTGGATGTTCTGGGCCCCGTTTCCACCGGTTGGCCGCCGCCGTCCCAGTATACCGCGCGTCCGTAATAGCCGTATAGGCGTGCTTCGTACTCGCGGTTGATGGGCGCAGCAGCGTCCCATTGGGGGCTGTTCGTGATCGCCTGTCGAGACATCTCGACGAAGACCTCGCCTTTTACCCAACTGACGCGGCTGGTCCAGTGTGGGGAGACAAGTACTTTCTTGTCGAGCAGCCAGTTCCTGGTGTCGATAACCAGATAGCGTACGTCCCAGGTCTCATCATCGATGATGAGGTCGTCGACATGGCCCATCGCTCCGTCGCTTCCCTGGAGGTGGTATCCACGAACCTCCTTGGCGCTGCGCAAATGGACGTCGCCTGATCTCTCGGGATGCTCAACCGGCGCCTGATTCGACCTGCCGGTGGCGGGCAACCCCGGGTAGAAGACACCCATGCCCCCCAGTCCCGGGTACCCCGAGCGGCCAAGATATCCGTAGCAGCCGAAGTAGTCCCCGTCGTGCTGGCGGGAGACGGGCTTGTCCACGTCCGCGCTCGGGCTGTTCTTGACCCTGTCCTTTGTCAACGCCAGGTGGAAGCGCCGGGTCGACCAGTCCTCTTGACGGAAGGAGACGGGCGAGATGGGCACCCGGCGCCCACCGAAGAAGCCCCCGGTGTCGACCACGAGATAGCGAACCATCCAGCTCTCATCGTCCAGAAGGAAATTCGCAACGCTTCCGATGTCGCCGTCGGTGGCGCTCACCACGTACCCTTCGAGATCTTTCAGGCTTCGTAGCATGAGTATTCCCTCCCCGGCTCTCGGCTCAATCATTTCGTATCTGGAAATGCCCTCGGGACCTTTGCGCGACCGTCTCCATCAACTTGTCGAACGGCTTGTTGAATTTGTCGACGCCTTCGTCCTCAAGCTGCCGCGTCACGGTGTCGATGTTTATGCCTAGTTCTGGCAGCCGCTCCAGAACGCGGCGAGCCTCCTCGACACCTTGTTCGAGCCGGGCTTCCGGCACTCCATGGTCCCGGTAGGCATCAAGCGTTTCCAGGGGGGCCGTGTTGACCGTGTCGGGTCCGATGAGGGCTTCAACGTATTTGACGTCACGGTAGTTCGGGTTCTTGGTGCTGGTGCTTGCCCAAAGCAGCCGCTGGACACGAGCACCCTGCGCAGCCAGTTTCCCAAATCGATCGCTGGCGAAACTCTCTTTGTAGATTTGATAAGCCATCTTCGCGCTGGCGATGGCAACTTGCCCTTGCGCCTTGCTGGCGAGGTCAGCCCCCTTACCACCTCGTGCAATGAGCTTTTCCAGCAACGAATCCACCAGGGTGTCAATGCGGCTTATGAAGAAGCTGGCTACCGAGGCTACGCTCTTCACGACCTTGCCCTGTGTCACGCGCGCCTCGATGCCCGCGATGTAGGCTTCCACCACTTGCCGATAGCGAGGCAATCCAAAGAGCAGCGTCACGTTGATGTTGATTCCTTCGCTGATAAGTTGCTGGATGGCAGGCAGGCCTTTGGCCGTCGCTGGGACCTTGATGAAGACATTGGGGCGGTCGAGTGCGACCCACAACCGGCGGGCCTCCTCGATCGTCCCTTTGGTGTCATGCGCCAGGTGGGGATTGACTTCCAGGCTGACGTAGCCGTCTTTGCCATCAGTCGCGTCGTAGACCGGCCGGAACTCGTTGGCGGCGCTCTGTACGTCGCGCTGGCTGAGGCCCTCGTAGATTGCCTCGGCGCCCTTTCCCTGAAGGGCCATGCCCCGAATGTCCTCGTCGTAATCGTGGCTATCCGCGATCGCCTTCTCGAAGATAGATGGATTCGAGGTCATCCCCCGCAGGCCGTCCTTTTCGAGTAAACGCCGGAGCCCGCCGCTGGCGATAAGATCTCGCCGGATATAGTCCAGCCAGATAGATTGGCCAAGCGTTCCCAATTCCGTCAAGGGATTGGTTTTCATGGTCGCACCTCCCCGCTTTCCAGTCTCAAGCTCTTACGTCGTGTCCGAACCGCCCCGTCGC
>PMIX01000142.1 GCA_003158395.1 Myxococcales bacterium
TGGCCAGCAGAGTCTGCAGCAAGCGAACGTCTTCAATGTCCTTGGGCCGTGCTGCGAATCGCTTGGTTAAGATCAGGTCAGCCAAGGCCGGGATAGTGATCGGCGTGTCGGGATCGAGCTGCAGCGTCCGGCGCCGGTTCCAGAGATCGTCAAAGGTCACGACCTCGCCGTCCACCGTCGGGACCGAACGCGTGGCGAGCACGTCCACATGCTCATCGTCTTCCAGCACATAGCGGCCCCGCTTGCGCACTTCTTCCGGCGTGTGGGTTGCGACCAAACCCACCAAGACCACCGCCGCATTGAAGCTGGCCACGTCATCGGGATGGACCCAGAAATCATAGTCCGCGGTCAGCAAGGGCAGGCCAAGCGCAACCAGCGCACGCCTGCCAATAAGCAAGGCGCGGGCACCGCTTCGGGCGATGCCCTGGAAGAACGTGCGTTCGTCGAAATCCGTGGCCTGCACGAACGAGAGTATATCGCGAATCGAGCTCGCGCCCCGTGTCGCGTTGTTCCCGGCCACGGTGGGAAGCCGCCCGATGTCGTCGAGCGACGTCGCGCTTTGGCAGATATCTCAGGGACCGTCTCTACCGCAAGGAGTGGGTTGTCTACGCCAAGCGTCCCTTCGGCGGGCCCGAGTTCGGCGGACCCTCATGTCTCGATGAACGGGGAGTGCGAGCGAGGCGATGAGGCGTTGCGCCGGCGGCGGTTGCGATGTATGGTGAATGTATGGCGCGGCTCACTTCAACCACGGTTAGACTCGAAGACGAAGACGTTCGAGCTCTGAGGAAGGCTCGTGCTGCAGGGCACTCGGCCTCGGAGCTTGTCCGAAAGGGGCTCCGCGTTGTGGCGTCACGGTACTACTCGGGCCGCCGGCCCCCGACCACCGGTCTATTCGAGTCGACCGATAGCAAACTTGGAGACGAGTCGCTGCTGTTCAAGGATCTCAAGGATTGAAATCAGCGCTTGTAGCAGATACCGGCGGGCTCCTGCGTGCACTCGCCTGTGGCCGAGATGGCGGCCCAAGCTTTCCAGAGTACGAGGAGGCGCTGACATCGGCGAGTACGGTCATCGTGCCGGGGCTCGTTCTCGCGGAGGTTGACTACTTCCTTCGAGAGAACCGCGCAGCCATGCGAAGGCTGGTCGCAGACATTTTCGATCCGGGAACGCGATACGAGTATGAACTGCCGCTCTCGTCCGACATCGCGCGATCTTTGGAGTTGGATGCAAGATTTGCAGGGCTTGGCCTCGGCTTGGTCGATGGCACCGTAGCGGCAGTGGCCGAACGGCGGCGTGTTTACCGAGTTCTGACGACAGATCGGCGCGACCTTGGCGTCATACGAATCGGTCCTCGCCTGACTCAGGCTCTTGAATTGGTTCCATGAAGGTTGCTCGGCCGCCAGCCGTTGCAGCCAACTCGGCGGCGCCCCCACCGCTGAACGGCAAGACGTTCGGCAGACGAGTAGATCCCATGGCTGATCTGACCAACCAAGAGAAGCGAACCCGCTGCGATCGGTTTCGCAGGTCATGGTCGACAAGGTGACTGCAATACGCCGCGATCGAATCGGGAAAGCCATCGGTCGCCTGGATGACAACACAATGATTCGGGTAAACCGAGCCGTCGCGTTGTGGTTTGGACTTGCGACATGATGCCGATCTGGTCGATGGGCGCCGGAGAACCAGCGCCCGTGATCGGACTCACGACCTCAGCGGCCGACTACTTCTGGTCGAGAACCTCGATGGGCGGCATGGCCTTGCCTTCGAGGTACTCCAGGCTGGCGCCGCCGCCAGTCGACACGTGGGTCATCTTGTCAGCCAGCCCCATCTTTTCCACCGCTGCGGCTGAGTCGCCGCCGCCGATCACCGTGATGGCACCGCGGCCGGTGGCCGCTGCGATGGCCTTGGCCACGGCCAGAGTGCCGGCCGCGTAGTCCGCAGACTCGAACACACCCATGGGGCCGTTCCACACGATAGTGCCAGCCTTGCCGATGATCTCGCTGAAGGCGGCCACGGTCTTGGGGCCGATGTCCATGCCCATCAGCCCGTTAGGGATGGCTTCGCCCGGCACCACGGTGGGCTTGTCGCCGGTCATGGCCTTAAAGTCGAAGTTGGCCGCCGCGCTGTGATCGCAGGGCAGCACGATCTTGCCACCGGCCTTAGCCAGCAGCTTCTTCATCTCCTCGACTTGCTCCTCTTCGACCCGGCTCTTGCCCACGGCCACGCCGCGCGCCTTGAGCAGGGTGTACGCCATGGCCCCGCCGATGAGGATGTGGTCCACCTTGCCAAGCAGGTTGGAGATGAGCTTGATCTTGTCGCTGACCTTGGCCCCGCCCAGGATGGCCACGAAGGGTCGTTTGGGGTTGGACACCGATTCATGCAGGTAGCGGATCTCCTTTTCCACCAGATACCCGGCCACCGCAGGGCCGCCCTTCTTCTGGATGGCCTTGGCCGCGCCGTACATGCTGGCGTGCTTGCGGTGGCAGGTGCCAAAGGCGTCGTTGACGTACACATCGCCCAGCCTGGCCAAGCCGGCCACGAAATCATCGTGGGTTTTCTGCTGCTCGGGCGTCAGTTTCTTGTCGGGGTTCTTCTTGGCCTTGTCGGGCATGGTTTCGCCGGCGTGAAAGCGTACGTTCTCCAGCAAAGCCGCCTCGCCCGGCTTGAGCGAGGCCACCAGGGACTCGGCGGCCGGACCGATGACCTCATTGGGGCCAAGCTCGACCGGCCTGCCCAGAAGCTCGCCCAAACGCACGGCGCAGGGTTTGAGGCTGCCCTCGGGATCGAAGGCACCGTCGGGCCGGCCTAGGTGGCTCATCAGCACCAACTTGCCGCCCTGGTCGAGCACCTGCTTGATGCTGGGAAGCGCAGCGCGGATGCGCCGGTCGTCGGTGATCTGGCCACCTTTCAAGGGCACGTTGAAATCCACGCGCATGAGCACGGTCTTGCCGCTGACGTTGATGTCTGCAAGGGTCTTGGTCGCCATTGGTGTCTGCCTCTCGCTGATGGTTCGGCGCAGCCCCGGCGGGGCGCGCGCGCAAATAGTAGCGGATCTCGGAGAAAAACGCAGGCCCCCTGATGGGACAAGGGCGATTCGCGGACCCTACTGGCAGACGCCGGCGACGCACGTCTGGCCCGCGACGCACCTCTTGCCACAGCCACCGCAATTCGAGGGGCTGGTACTGGTGTCCACGCAGGTATCGCCGCAGCGCTTCTGGGTTCCCGCGCACCTCGCGGCGCAGACGCCCGCCAGGCACATCTGGCCTGCGGAACAGACCGTGGCACAATCGCCGCAATGGCCGCTATCGGTGTTCACGTTCAGGCAGACACCGCCACAGACCGGGAGGTTCAAGGACCCGCCACAGTCAGCGGTGCACACGCCGGCGACACAACGCTCGGTCGGCTTGCAGATGGTACCGCAGACGCCACAGTTGTTTATCGCCGTGGTCAAATCGACACAATTGCCAGGCGGGCACATCGTCGTCGCTGAGCTCGGGCAGGTGGCCGTGCAAGCGCCGTCCACGCAGTCTTGGTTCATGGGGCAGATCGCGCCGCAAGCGCCGCAATTGTTCCGATCGCTCTTGATGGCCGCGTAAAACATACCGCAAGCTGCAAAGGCCCCGTCCATGGTGGCAACGAAAGAGCCCAGGTCGGCGCACTGCCCTTCGATGCAGGCTTGTTGCGGGCTGCACGTCGTGTCGCAATCGCCGCAGTGGAGGAATGACGTCCGCAAATCGACGCACCCCGAGCCGCATTGGCTCAAAGTTCCGCAGTCGTCGAGGCAGGTTCCCTGTAGGCACTGCTGGCCACCCGTGCACGCTTGGCCGCAGGCGCCGCAGTTGCTCGGATCGCCGCTGATGTTCGCGTAGCGACCACTGCAGTCCTTGATCACGCCGCCCTCGGTGAAACCTACACATTGGCCGTTCTGGCAGGTCGTGTGCGCGGGGCAGACCTTGCCTGGAGCGCCACAATTGAGGGTACTGGACTGGAGGTTCACGCACGCGCCGTCCGCGACTTGGAAACCAACCGGGCAATTCAACGGAGAGTCACACGTTCCAGCGTTGCACACCTGACCGGGCAGGCAGCTCTGGTCGCAGGCACCGCACTGGCTGAACGACGAGAGGGAACTGCAACGATCCTCCGTGCACAGAGAATCAGAAGCTGCGCAGGCTGCGAAGCAAGCGCCGCCGACGCAGCTCTCTCGGGCTGGGCAAAGGTTGCCACACGAGCCACAGTTGTTCTCATCGCTCACCAGCATCGAGCACGAGCCGCTGCAATTGGTTTGTCCGGCCGGACACTCCGTGGTGCATTGGCCGCCCACGCAGACCTGGCCTTTGCCGCACGCATTGAAGCAAGCGCCGCAGCTGCTGGCGTCGGTGAGCAGGTTCAGGCACCCGCGCCCGCACTGAGTGGTGCCAGAGGCGCAGGCGCTGGTGCACCGGCCGTTGACACAGATCTGATTCGGGTTGCAAGCGTTGGCGCACGAGCCGCAATTGTTGGGGTTGGAGGCAAGGTCATCGCAAACGCCGCTACAGTTGGCGCCCGAGAGGCAAGAGCCGGCACATTGTCCGTTGTTGCAGGCCAACCCTTCAGGGCACACGAACCCGACCTTGCCACAGTTGTTGGAGTCGGTCTTGATGTTCACGCACGACGTGCTTGGTCCCTCATTGGTGAAGGTGGGCGCCACAACTTGGCTGCCAGGACACTCGTTCGTGCAGGTGCCATTGGAGCACGCCTGGCCGTCAGGGCACGCGGTTCCGCAGGCGCCGCAGTGCTTGGCCGACGTCTTCAGATTCACGCACAGACTGCCGCACTGGGTGGTATCCCTGGGACATGTGGCGGTGCAGATGCCGCCGACGCAAGCCTGGTTAGCGGGGCAGACGCTGTCGCAAATACCGCAGTTCTGCGGGTGGCTGAGCGGGTCGACGCACCCCGCCCCGCATATGGTGCGTCCCACTGCGCAGGTGTCGGGGGGAAAGTCAACGTAGACAGGGAGTTTGGCGCCGGGCGCGGATGAATTGCTGCAGGCGGCGAGGAGTACGACGCTGGCAAGGAAAGGCAAGGATCGGGCGCTGGACATGGAATACTCTCCTATCTCTCGTTGGTCGCGAAGGTGCCTAGGCCATTCGAAGCGGCTCTCTTGTGTCGCCATGCCCGCCGGCTCGCCAGATCGGGTCCGCGACGCGGATCGGGGCGCCGAGAGAGCGTGCTGAAGGGGGAGTCGCACGGGCACAGTGTACCGCATCTGTCCCTGCAAGGCGCCGCGGAGGATCGGGGGCTCGAGCCAGGCAAACCCTTGGGCACACCTTGCAATGACCGGCTCACCAGCGGCGGTTCTGCTCAAGAAACCGGCGCCGTCGCTGAAGCGTGCGGGCAGCATCATCCATTCCAGCGCTGACCAAACCCTCAGCCAACTTCCAAATCGAATTCCTTCAGATCGAACCAGAACCCCATGTGCTTGACGCTGTCGATCTCGGCCTGCACGATCGCTCCATGCCCGTCCTCGATTTCCAGAAAGCGAGAAAACAGGCTTTGGCCCTCGGCGGGTAGCTCGCGAACCATCCGAATGTAGAAGGCCGAGGTTTCGTCCTCAGCCGCTAGGGCTTGATAGAGCGATGCCAGTTCGGCGTCGTGGCTGCCCGCTTTCTTTCGGACTTGGGCGCGCATGCGTCCCACCCCAGCCCGGATGCGCTCGGCGGAAGGCAGAACGGTGCGCAGGTTCTCGGGCGACAAGCGGCCGTCCTTCTGCCACTCGGCCAAGCGACTTTCCAGGTACGCGACGTGCCCCCGCTCTTCTTGCGCCAGAGTCGCGAATACTTTTTTCGCAGTGGCGTCGCCAGCGTTCTTTCCCGCCGCCTCGTAGAGGGCGTGCACCTTCCTCTCGAACTCAAGGGAAGTTTTGATCGCCTCTTCGATGGTCATGATTCCTCCTCGAATTGCACCTGCGTCGCGCGGCAGCGTGGCCCCATACAATACCTTAGCGCTCCTCATTCTGCCAGGCGGCCACAGCCTGCATCCCCCACGCGCAAGGCTTGCGGGCGACGAGTCATGCAACACCCCGCGGTGGTCGCCATATGCGCGGCGGCACGCAGGCGCGTGCCCACAGGGCCGCAAGCGCCTTTTCCGACGACGTTCTATGCCAGGCGTCCCGCCAGCCAGGCCAGGTTGTCAGCGAAGCGCTCGATGGTGGCCAGGGCCTCGCTGTCATTGGCCACCTCCCCCGCTTCGCGCGCCAGGGCCACGTTCCAGTACGACGACCCCGGCACCACCATGTCATTGATCATGAACCACATGAGGAGCTGCGCGAAGGTGAAGTTGTGGCCCGCACGCCGAGCGATTGCCACCGGGCCGCCAATCTTGCGCGAAAAGAGATTGCCGTTGTTGCGCGATACGTATCCCGCCCGGTCGAGCAGCGCCACCATCTCCGGCGTGGCGGAGCCAAAATAGACCGGCGACCCGACCACGATGATGTCCGCACGCTGCATCTTCTCGAACACGGGATGGAAGTCGTCGTCCTTCTGGTTGCAGGTCTTGTCGCGCAGGCGATTGCAGGTGGCGCACGCACGACAACCCTTGATGGTCTTGTCCCGCAACGGCACCAGCTCGCCTTGCACACCGCGATCATCCAGCCGATCAAGACAGCGCTGCAGCAGCGTTTCTGTGTTGCCTTGCTTGCGGGGGCTGCCGGAGATGGCGATGGCGTGCATGGTCGAGCGAAGTGTAGCGCAGCGGTCGAGTCTATGAAACGGCTTCAGCTTCCGGGGCATCAAAATAGGCCCGGTCCACCGTGATCATTGGTCCCGCGGGCCGGATCGCGAGCGACTTCCCCAAGGTTGGCGCCGCGGGCCACGCCGACGAGGTACGGAGCAAGCTGGCCGAACTGCGCATGTAGATCCAGTCGCATTCCGTCGCGAGCCTGGCGGTTCATCTGGTCGCGTTAATCCGCGATCTCTGGCAGGACGTTGGGAATCCCTGCGTCGTGCGCTTGAGGAAGCCGTCAGGAGCGTTCAGCTCAGTTCAGACCCCACGAGTGCTGGACATAGGTCAGGGCGGCTTGACCCTGGACGGTGAAGGTCATGGTGTTTCCGGTCCCGCTCTGAACCAGGAAGGTCGTGCCCGAGGTGCCTCCGCTAGGGGCAAACGCACCTGCCCACCAGCAGCTTCCCATCTTGTTGTCATAGATCGTGTCGGCTGTACCGACGATAAAGGACTTGTCTGCGTTGCCATCGATCCCAGTGGTGAAGTCCTCGTTCACCGTGCCCGCCCACTCGCCGACAATGGTGCGGCTGACAGCGTTGCCAAGGCGGTTCAGCAGGTTGGATCTCCACCCTGCCTGGGTCGTCTGGCCGTTGGCCGCGTAATTGTGGATCTCCATCATCAGGTCAGGCCAGGAACTGGCCACATTCGCGACGTTGTCGTCCCAGCCGCTGCCTGCCACGATGATCTGTTGCCTGGGCACGTTGGGGAACTGCGCAAGCCAGCCATTGACCTGAGTGATCCACTGCGCGGGCGTGAATCCATGCGGCTCATTGTGGATATCGTAATACACCAGCGGATTGCTCACGTACGCATCGATCACGACCTTCCACATGCTGTACCAGCGGGTGTTGTCGACCGGCTTGCCAATGTTCTTGTCTTGCGCCCAGAATCCAATGATCACCTTCATTCCCTTGGCGATTCCGACGTCGATGGCGGCCTTGTATGAATTCCACCAAGCGTCGAGAACGGTCGGCTCGTTGATGGGCATGCGGTAGGAATTGGCCTTCAAGAGATCGGTGAAGGCGGTCAGGACGATGTTGGCCTTGGTGGTGACGCCATCGTAGGTGTCCGTGTCCGAAGTCATGCCAGAGAGCAGGAGGTGTCCGGTGTTGAAGTTGTCCCGGTTGTCGGCCCAGTTCATGCAATGGAGGTCAGATGGATCGGTGCCACCAGCGGCCACGGTTCCGCCATTGCCGCCCGTTCCTCCAGCTCCCGCGCCCCCGCCACCACGCGCATCGGGCGGGGCGCCACCCTGTGCCGCGTCCGGTCGGCCCGTACTCGTTGTTCCTCCGCCGCTGGAGGTGCCCCCTGTGTTCGTCGTTCCTCCACTGCTAGACGTACCGCCCGCGCTGGTCGTCCCTCCCCTAGCCGTCGCGCCGCCAGCGCTGGACCCGCCGCCGCTTCCCGTCGTGCCGCCATCGCTGGTCGTCGTGCTGCCGCCCCTTCCCGTCGTGCCGCCGCTGCTAGTCGTGCCGCCGCTGCTTGCTGTGCCGCCACTACCCGTCGTGGCCCCACCAACCGTGCTGCCCCCGACGCCCGTGGTTCCCCCGAGGCGGGCGGTCGTCCCACCCAGGCTGCTCGATCCACCCGTGGCGCCCGCAGGACTCGTGGCACCGGCGACGGCCGTCTGTCCTCCGCTTCCACTCGTGTTGCCGCCTGCGGCGCCGCTCGCCCCGCCCCCGCTGCCCCCAGTAGAGCGCGTCGAACTTGATGACGAGCAACCCGCCAGGAGTGCAACCAGCAGAACCAAACCGAGCCCGCGCACGCCCGGATCGTTTTGCGACCATGTGCGGTGCTGCCGTGATGCGAGGTGTCGTTCCATGGTGCCTCCTCTTCAGATCAAAGCTGGGGATCCAGCTTGCGCCCTGGTGCCGCCCAACCTTTCCAGTAGCAGCGGCCTTCATTTCTGGGCCATTCCCTGCCCAGCCACGTTCGCCACCTGTGGTCCCGGAAGCGACCAGCCCACTCCGTCGAGGACGGCCTGTGGCGCTCATGCGATACTGCGCTCGTGCTCGCGTTGCTCATTGTGCACTGGCTCGTCGCGGCCACGACGCCCGCTGCGGAAGAGAGCGTCTGGCTTCTGGAGCGTGCCAATTGGCAGCGTGAGGAAACCGCGCTGCTCGAGGCCCTGCGCATTTATACGCGCGACCTGAAAGTTCCGATAACCATCAGCGCGATTCCCTCCCAGGCGGAGACACGAGAAGACCAAAGGGCGGTCGCACGGACGCGCTGCGCGTCGGATGCCTCGATTGTGGTCTGGTTCTCAGGCGACAGCACCACCCCGGGGTTGCTCGTCCTGCGCTGCGTCTCCGAGAAAGAGTATTGGCTCCCCTTGCTGCCGGCCGAGGATCTCGATCTTGCAGCGCAAACCCTGGCGCTCAAGATCCGCGGGTTGCTTACCGAGGCCGCGCCTGGCGGGGCGGGCGGTCAAGCGGGGACGTCGGTTGCCAGAGAGCCTGCACCGACCCAGAAGGCGGCACCCAAGGTCGGGTCGGAGACGGCCGTGCTCGTGCGGCGCAACCTGGACATCGAAGTCGGGTTGGCTTATGCGTTCGGCGCGGCCGATGCATTTTCCGGCCTGCGAGAGGGTGCCCTGCTACGACTGGCGGTCGTGTCGATGCGCTGGCCGATAGCCCTGGAAGTCGATGGCGCAGTTTCGACCTCCGTCGTCAGCGGCGCGGGCGGATACCGTCTCACCATGTCGGAGATCCCCATCGGCGTCGCCTTGTCGGCGAGGATGACTCTGGCATCCTGGACCTTGTCCTGTGGCCCGCGAGTCAGTCTGCACTTGGTACAGGCGGATGGCGTCAGTCCCGATGGGCGCTCTGGCTCCACGACGAACCTCTCCACCGGGCTGGGAGCTCTCGAACAAGTGCGCTACCGGGCTTCGAAGGCAGCCAGTTTGTCGCTCTCACTGAGCAACGAGGCCATTGTTCCGCGCCGGCGATTCACGCTCGACGGACGGGACCGCCTGGATGTGGGGCTGTTCCAGTGGACTCTTGCGGCCGGCGTCGTACTGCATTTCTGACAGCCCGCGAATTCTTCGCCCGTCGCGGCTGGTCGCTGCCAGGCAGCAACTGCGTCGAAAATCCGGTTTTACACCGGCGCAGATTCAACGTTCAGCGGGTCCGTGGTACTAATGCTGACGTGGCGGTTCGCCGCGATCCCGAGGCGTTGAAGGCCGGCGAGGCCGAGAGGCCAGCGTGGCTTGCCGGGTGCTGTGCGCGCGAGCCGGCAGCAATTGCCGCGATGTTTAGAGAACACTGCGTTACGGTTGAGCGCATGATATCGAGGCTGGTCGGCTCCACGCCGGACCTCGAAGATTTGGTCCAGACCACGTTCGTGGAGGCGATTCGCACCATCAACCGCTATCGCGGAGAAGCCAGTTTCGCGACGTGGATCACGAGTGTTGCCGTGCACGTCGCCCAGCACCATCTGCGTGCCGGTCGGCTGCGCCGGCATGCACCCCTCGATCTCGTACCGGAAGAACGCCTGGCCTCATCGACGCCCGACATCGAGGTACAGTTAGACGAGCGGCGTCTGTCCGGACGCCTGCACGCCCTGCTCGACAGAATCCCAGCGCGGCAACGGGTTGCACTCCTGCTCTTCACCATCGACGGACGCCCGGTTGAAGAGGTCGCCGCGCTCACAGGGGCCAGTCAGACCACGACGCGATCCCGTGTCTTTCTCGCGCGCCGTGCCCTCCGCGCGCTGATCAGTGCCGATCCTGATCTGTCTCAGATGGCGGAATCCTTGTTCGGCCGCCGGCGGGAGGGGACATCATGACCTCGTGCCGCCAGATGCGCGACGCCATAGTCGCCACGGTGCGCCGGCAAGCGAGCGACGCAGACCGGCTTCGCCTCGAGCAGCATCTGTCTGTGTGCGCTGCCTGTCGCGCCGAGAAGGCGCGCTGGCTCCTGATGGAGCAGCTTGGGGAGCAGGCGCCGCAACGGCTGCCATCGGATGCACGCGCGCGTGTGCTGTGTCACCTGACCAGCCTGCCCGAGCAGGAGGACGCTGTGGGGGGCAAGGCCCGGCGCTTCTTGCCGCTGTTGTTGGCCTCCACTGCGACCGTCGGCGTCGCGTTTGTGTTGCTGGCAGTGCGCGGCCGGCACGACTCTGCCATAGGCGCGGCTGGCAGGGACGATGCCCATCGACCGCGCCAGATGTCGGTGGGCGAAGA
Source organism: Myxococcales bacterium (assembly GCA_003158395.1). Lineage (GTDB taxonomy): Bacteria > Myxococcota_A > Polyangia > Fen-1088 > Fen-1088 > Fen-1137. The sequence continues at coordinate 10,937 of PMIX01000142.1, forward strand.
GCGTGCCATTACGGTGCAGGCGCAGATGGCCGGCGCGATCGACTCGGCTGGAGCGCACATCGCCTATCCCGCGAACGCGTCCTTCAGCGTGCAGCCGGGCGGGCGCCAGGTTGATCTGTACGCAGGTGAGATCGACGTCGACGTGGCGCCCGGTGGTGCCGGGCGTTTCCGCGTGCTTGCCCCTCACTTCACCGTGGAAGTCCTGGGCACCCACTTCCTGGTGGGGCTAGATCGGGTCGAGACCTTGCACGGCATCGTGCGGGTAGTCGAGCCGAGTGGGCAAGAGTTGGCGGTGGTGAGCGCGGGCCAGACGTGGCGCCTGCACGACATGCGCGAATCGAGTGACACGCACGCGCGACAGACACGCGAGTCTTTGCCGGGCGCCGCGCTCGCAGCCCACCCGGCGCCCGGGTGCCCGCCGGCGGGACCCGTGGTATCCCGAAACGCCGCCCGAACACGCAGGGTTGCGTCCGTTGCCGGCGCAGATTCCTTCGCAGCCGTGGCACGTCCGGTGGGCAGTGAACGGATCCCCGCTTCCCGCGCGGCTGCGGAACAGGCGATCGAAACGACCTACCCTTCTGCAGACCAACTGCTGGCGGAGGCGCGCACGGTTCTCGCTGGCGGCGACACGCAGCGGACGCGCGAGTGTATTGCGGGCGCCCTTGATGCCAGGCCCACGACGCGCCAGCGAGCCATGGCTGAGTTGTTGTCGGCCGACACGCTGCTGGTCGAGAGCCGCTACGACGAGGCCCTGGCGGCCTATCGGCGCACCGTGAACCGGTTCGGCGAGTATCCCGAGGGCGAAACGGCCGCATTCGCGCTCGCGCAACTCCTGTGCGAGCGGGGGCCACCGGCCGAGGCGCGCGTGGCGCTCGATCGCTATCTCGCACGCTATCCAACCGGACGCTTTGTCGAGGAAGCCGGGAAGAAACTCGCCAAGACGCCGGCACCATGATTCGCTCACTGGCGGTTCTGTGCCTCCTCGCTGGATGCACCCACTCGACCGAGCTGCTGTCCCCGATAGAGCCGCGCACGGGGGTCAAGACAGGCACGGTGGTCGAGGCAGGCACGGTGGCCGACGCCGATGCAAGCCCGCCGGACGATGCGGGCGCCAGGTCGCTGCGTCCTTTCTGTCCAACCAGCATCGACGTCTACGGCTCAATCAACCTGCAGTTGCCGGGCTGCGGGGGCCCCGAGGGAACCAACGCTTCCGTGGAGAACGGCTATTTCTCACCGGGAACTACTGACTACGATGCGACGTTGGCGGGCCGCTTGCTCGCCCGCCTGACGGACGACCCGGATCTCGTGCCGCTCTTTGGTCAGACGTGGACAGTGCGCTCGTGTGCAGGCCCCGGTGAGACCCTGTCACAACTGGCGCCACCTATTCCGGAGGACGCCTGCGGCGGTGACTCACCCGCCACCACCGGCGAGTGGCTGACGAGCTGCACGGCCGATCCCGCGCCGGTCCTGCTCTTTTCGGCCGGCATGCTCGACGACGCCTGCCATGGTGGGGGACCGGACTCGGGGGAACCGGACGACCCAGCCACCTACCAGAAGCATTACGCACAACGGATGGATGCCTTCCTTGCGAGCCGCATCCCCAGACTCGCGCTCGTGGGTCCGATGACGGAATGGACCGCCCCGCCTGCCTCCGCCCAGTTCCCCCAGTTCGAGTGCGTATGGGCACGTCCCGACTGGGACGAGCAGGGCCTGCAGTACTGGACGGAGACGCACGACGCCACGGTCGAAGTCGAGGTGGTCCCCGACCTCCACGCCGACTTCCGTGAGCACCATATATGTTGTCGGAGTCTGGGTGGGTCGTGTTCGACGGACTGGTTCAGTCGGGGTCCGCGCAACTCTGGGTTTGTCAACTGCGATGGCGCTCAGGCGCTCGTCGACTTCTGGTACTCGCATCTGAAGGCGACCCTGCTGGCCAGCGACTATCAGTGCCCGTGATTCTCTTCCGGTTGGGGTCGGCAAGAAGTTGCGTTTTTCGTTCAACGCGCGTGTCACTCCCGGCACAAATAGGCAACACGGCAGCCAGTTCGTCCGACGCTCGACCTACATGGCCCGGACCAAGGGGTTGGGATGCTAGCGTCTTCGACTGCCTGCCCTCGTTCGTCCAGCAAGGAGAAACACCGATGGAAACGGAAGTCACGGGCGGCCAGGTCGTTGCTACGGCCAGGGACCCACCGCGTGGCGAGGCCGGAAGGCCGGGCTCAGGTGGCCTGACACCACCCCCGGTGACCGGCGGTCCATCCATGGAGTCGTCGTCAGCCTGGGCCGACATAGAGGATACCTTCTTCGCGCGTGGCGTTGAAGAAGAACGCGCAGCCATGGAACAGCACGACGATGTCGTCGTCCAGCCCAGACGCTACCCGAGATTCCTCTGCCATCACAAGCGACACATAGTGTGGGGAGCGGGTGCTGTCGGCGTCGTGGTGGTTGGTGTCCTTGCTGTCAGCCCGGCGACCAGGCGCCACCATGGTACGGCAGACGTCCCGACGCTGGCCGTGACCGCGCCCGCCAGTCCGGCCGTCAGCGCACAGCCAGCGAGCACGCATGTCGACATTCCGCCAGCGGTCGCGGAGCAACCCGTGGCGGCGATCCGGGGATCGCCGAGTGAGGCCGAGGCGCCGCTCGGCGACGACGGCAAGACCCCTAGGCCCACGATGACCGAATCGGCCGCAACCGCAGACCAGGCGCGACCGGAAAGCGTGGCCGCCTGCCGAGAAGCGCTCGAGAGGAAACAGGCAAAGGCGATCACGGCTTCGTGCGGGTCCGTCATCGAATCGGACGCATCGCTGGCCGTTCCGCTGCTCGCCTGGGCGAGAGGAGAGTTCGAACGGAGCCGCGCTGCCATCGCGGTGACCTGGGCGCGCCGGGTGCTCCACATCAATACCCAGTTGGCCGATGCGTACGTGATCGTCGGCTTTGCTGAGCAGGAAGCCGGGCACCGGCCGGCCGCCAAGGCTGCCTACCGTCGCTACCTTGAGCTGGCACCCACGGGCTCCTACGCGCGCGACGTGCGCTCTGTCCTCTCTGCGCTCTGAGGGCTCGTCCCGGCTGGCAGTCCGGATTGTCCCGAGATGAACACGCCGCCGGAACAGTCAATGAGACGAGCCCCCTCTACCCGGTGACACCAACAACAACCTGACCCCAAGAGTCCACAAGCTGTTTGATCAGATCGCGGACCTGTCTACCTTCGAACAATTGTCCGCCGTGGGGTTGCTCCGCCCGGCCGCAAGGGTCTCCCGATGAAGCTCCGATACGAACGCCCCGTCATCGTACGCCACAGTTTGGCCGGTGTGAACAAGTTCGGGGTGCGGCCCGCTGTTCGCCCCATTGCTGCCATCGATGGCGTGCGCGTTGCCGATCTGGTCGCGGCCTATGGCTCGCCCTTGTTTGTGTTTTCCGAGCGTACCCTGCGCGATCGGGTGCGTGAGTTGCGTGCGGCGCTTTCCCGCCGTCTGGCCAATTTCGAGCTGGCCTGGTCGTACAAGACCAACTACCTCAGCGCCATCTGCAAGGTCTTTCATCAGGAAGGCTCGCTGGCCGAGGTGGTATCAGGCATGGAGCTGAACATGGCTCTGGGGGCTGGTGTCGCGGGCAAGCAAATCTTGTTCAATGGGCCATACAAGACCGAGTCCGATCTCGCCCTAGCCTTCAGACAGGGGGTTCACATTCACATCGATCACTTGGATGAACTCGCCTGCGCCGAGAAGGTGGCCGAGCGGCTGGGTGTCCGGCCCGAGGTGGGCATGCGCGTAAACTTGAGCGAGTTGCCGGTTCCCGCCCGTATGCGCAGGTGTTGCTTTCGCGTAGCCTTCTTGCAGGCGTGTGTGTGGCCGCCACAATTGCCACGCGGCCCGCGCTCTTCTTGCTCACGTTGTTGGCACTGCTGCTGGCCGCGCTCACGACAGTGCTCTTCGGCCTGGGCACAGAAACCGTGCGGAACGGTGGGGCGGGCTGCATGGCCGTGCTCACAACCCTTGCCTTGCCCGCGTTTGCCCCCCAGGGTGGATCGCCCATCCTGCTCGTCGCGCTGGGCGCTGTCTTCGCGGTGCTCTTCTTCGCCGCCTTTCAGGTAGTCTTCGCGTCGTTCTCGCTGCCCACGCACGCGTTGCCTTTCGTGGCGGCGACCTGGGCACCTGGCCGCGCGCGTGATGCCAGCCGGAGGGAGCTTCGCGGAGTTCTTCCAGCCGTGGCGCATCCTGCCCGATTGGGCGCAAGCCCCATCGTGGTTGGACTTGCCCGCCATCTTGGTCTTCGGGCAAGGCCGGCTCGCCGGTCTTTTGGTTTCGTTCGCGATTGCCGTTCACAGCCGAATCGCGCTCTTGCTGGCAGCCGTAGGCGCCCTGACGGCGCTCGGCGTACAGCATGTCTTCCGGCCGGGGATGCCGACGTCGGGTTTGGACACCATCGCCGCTTTCAACGCCATGCTGGCGGCCATGGCCATCGGGGGCATGTGGTTCGTACCCCAGCCCTCCGCCATCGTCCTTTCTGGCGCCGCCGCCGTGCTCGCCGCGCTGACCAGCTATGCGTTGTCTTCCGTGCTGGCGCCTTTTTCCTTACCCGTCATCTCCTTGCCCTTCGTGTTGACCGTGCTCTTGCTTCTGACCGCGGCTCGGTTACGCGAGCGCGACCGCTGGCCCCGCTCGGCCGTGCCCGCCTCGCATCCTGAAGAGGTCTTGGCGCGCCACCTCACCCACCTGCGCCGTTTTGGCAACCTGCCCTGGCTGCCCTTTCGCCTGCCGTTTCGTGGCGAATGGTTCGTGTCGCAGGGGCATGACGGCCTACACACGCACCAAGGCCTGTGGCGACATGGGCTCGATTTCGAGGGCGCCGGGCCCGACGGCAGAGCCTACCGGGGCGCGGGCAGGGAGCTGCGCGACTACGTCTGCTACGGCTTGCCGGTGGTCGCCGCGGGCGCGGGCTTGGTGGCCTTGGTCGAAGACGGTGTGGTGGACAATCGCATCGGCGAGATCGACCTGCACAGCAATTGGGGCAATGCCGTGGTGATTTCGCATGGCGCCGCTCTGTTTTCTGTATACGCCCACCTACAGGCCAGGAGCATCAAGGTGAAGGTGGGCGACGTCGTAACCCCGGGCATGGACATCGGCCGTTGTGGCAATTCAGGCCGTTCGCCCACCCCCCATTTGCATTTCCAGGTTCAACGGGCCAAACACTTGGGCAGCCCCACCATTGCGTTCGATTTCGGGGACGTCATCGTGCGCCGCGATGGTGTTTCGGAAATGGGCACGCACCTGGTTCCTGACCAGGGCAGTTCTGTGCGCCCGATCCAGCGCGACGAAAGCCTCGCGCGTTTGTTCACCTTCATCCCCGGTGCGTCGTATGAATTGCGCGCCAAGCCTGGTGGCGCGGCGGAGATCGCGCGGGTCGAAATCGATCTGCGGGGCGCGCGCTACCTGCAATCGGCACTCGGCAAGTTGTATTTTGACGCCTACGAGAACGGGCTGGTGCTTACAAGCTACGCGGGCGCGCCTGGTTCACTGTTGCGCTTTCTTCTGTTCACCGCGGCCCGGGTGCCCTTCGACGCTGCCGCCGAGCTTACCTGGACCGATTCTCTTCCCCGGCGCTTGCTCCTGCCTCGCTTCCTTCGCGGCCTGTCCGATCTCCTCTCAGTGGTGGTACGGCTCGCTGTCCAGGGGATGCGGAACGACCTCGTCGCGGGTGGGAAGCAGGTGCTCCAGATCGTGCTTGCGCATGCGATAGTACAGTGTCGAACGATTGATGCCCAGCGCGCGGGCGGCGTGGGCGATGTTGCCCTGAGCGCGTTCCACCGCGGAAATGATCTCGTTGCGTTCCTGCTCGGACAAACGCCGGTAGAGTGAGCGTCCCCCCTCGCCCGAGGGGCCGCTGCCACCCTCGGCCAACGCCCCCAGCGGAGTCCCGCCCGACGGGCTCATGCCCAGGCGCCGGCCGAAGTCGAGATCCGCGACCGTCAAGGTCGGCCCGGAAACCAGGATCATGGCGCGCTCGATGACGTTCTCCAGCTCCCGCACATTGCCGGGCCAGGGATAGGCAGCCAGGGCGGCCATGGCTCGTGGGTCCGCGCTGTTGACGAGCTTGCCGTTCGAGCGGGCGAACTTCTGCATGAAATGCTCGACCAAGAGCGGAATGTCGCCCGGCCGTCCGCGCAGAGGCGGCATGGTGATGGGGAAGACGTTGAGCCGGTAGTAGAGATCCTCGCGGAACTTGCCCTCGGCGATGAGTCGTTCCAAATCGCGGTGGGTGGCGGAGATCAGGCGCACGTCCACTTTGACCGTCTCGATACCGCCCACGCGTTCGAACTCACGCTCCTGCAGAACCCGCAGCAGCTTGACCTGGACGTCGAGGGGAAGGTCGCCCACTTCGTCGAGAAACAGGGTGCCGCCGTCAGCCAACTCGAAGCGACCCGGCCGGCGCGCCACCGCGCCGGTAAAGGCGCCCTTCTCGTGACCGAAC
>PMIX01000252.1:0-20603 GCA_003158395.1 Myxococcales bacterium
TCAATAGAGAAGATGCGGCTGGCGACGCTCCGCGAAGCGACGCTGGGCCGGCAACCAGGTCGCCTCCAACTCGGCCAGCGTGAAGCCGCGCTCGATGCCGGTGCGAATCTCGTCGCCGCCGGTTAGAAGATCGATGGCCAGGCGGTCAGACACGAACTCGTAGGGTTCCTGGCGCCAGCGAAAGGCCTCGCCGCACACCGCGTGCAGTTCGCGCAGGATGGCGATGCCGCAGCGATAGGGCTCGAAGACCGTTCGGTCAGTGACATGGACCTGGATCCCGCCGCAGACTTGGCCGGCGAACTTGTGAAAGGTAGGGCGGAACCAGAGCGGACGAAAACCCACGCCGCGAAGCTTGTGGCCGGCCAGCCGCCCGGCCAGGCGAGGCCCGTCAACGAAGGGTGCGCCGACGATCTCAAAGGGCCGGGTGGTGCCTCGCCCCTCGGACAGGTTGGTGCCCTCGATGAGGCAGAGGCCCGGGTAGACCAGCGCTGTGTCCACCGTGGGCATGTTGGGCGACGGCATGACCCAAGGCAGACTCGTCGCCTCGAAAAAGTCGTGGCGCCTCCAGCCCCGCATGGGCACCACGGTCAGGTCCAGATCGAGAGGCGATGCGAAGCGCGGCCCGCCCCACGGAATCCCGGCCCGCACCAGCCGTGCCACCTCAGCAATGGTCAGACCATGCCGCACCGGCAGCGACGCCATGCCCACGAAGGATTCATAGCCCGGTTCGACCTCCCCGCCTTCGATTGCGCTGCCGCCGATGGGATTGGGGCGATCGAGCACCACAACGGCCACGCCGGCGCGGGCTGCAGCCTCCATGCTGAGCGCCATGGTCCAGACAAACGTGTAATAGCGGCTGCCGATGTCTTGCAAGTCGATCAGCAAGACGTCGGTTTCGGCCAGGGCCTCCTGGCTCGGCTGCAGCGATTCGAGCGACCGGCCATAGAGACTGGTGACAGCAATCCCGCTGCAGCCATCGCGCTCACCAGCGACGGTGATCATGTCCTGGGCCTCGCCCCGCACCCCATGCTCGGGGCCGAAAAGGCGTACCGGGCGCACGCCAGCCGCCATCAGACGCTCGACCACGTGGACGAGTTGTCCGTCCACGCTGGCGGGATGGCAGAGTACGCCCACACGCCGGCCCCGGCACAGATCGAGTCTTTCACCGCAAAGAAGGTCGAGACCAGAAGCGACCGCCACGAGTGCCTCCAGGACCCTAGCCCAGACTGCTCACCACAGAGAAGCTAGCCGGTTCCGCGGCGAGGGCATTGAGAGCACACTGGCTGTCCGGTTGTAGGTTCTCTGCGCTCTCTGTGGGGCAAAACACAGCTCGCCGAGCTACGCAGTCTTCACAGGCTTGAACCAGATCTCGCCGCTTTCGGTCACGATTCGGAAACGCACGCTCTTGCACTCCCACTTCTCGCGCAGGCCAGCCTCGGCCAGGCTGAGCTTGGCCATGAAGGCCTGTACGCTGAGCCCGCCGCTGGGTTGACCGATCGCACGCAAAGCACTCACGTATTCGTTGAAGAGCCTCGGGTAGTAGGCCGCCTCGCTTTCCTCAGCCAGGGCCGCCACCGCGGCCGGCGACGCCGTGCCCTCGGTGTTGTCGATGTTCATGAGGTCGGCTTTCCAGCGCTTGCCGGCCGCCTCCTCCTCCTCTTCCTCCTCCACCGCCTCCTCGTTGGGCTCCTCACGTCCAAGCAAGCGGGCCAACATGACGTTTAGGCTGTTTGACAGTCCCTCGAAATCAGGACCCACTGGCTTGAAGGTGTAGTCGATGTTGGTATTGATAATCTCAGCGACACCTAGCTCGATCTTGTCAAGCGGCCCGATAAACCGGCGCGCCGTCATGGCCGCCACAACCAGGGCAATGATCACCGCCAGGAGGCCGAGCAAGAGGACTTTCATCCCTTGTGACTGAACCCGGCTCATGCCGTCGGTCAGTGAGGCGAGGATGGCAAAGCCGCTGGTCTTGTCCGCGAAGTTCCCCGGCATGGGTGCCGCGACCACCGCATAGTCGCGGCCTTCGAGGAACCAGTGGGCCACCTGGGTGGCCGCGGCATTGGACAGCGCCAGATCTGCGAGTTTCTGGCCCGAGAACAAGAAGTTGCTCAGGGCCTGAGTCTTCGCCACATCCTCCTTCGAGGGGTCGCCGTTGGACACGAAGCTCGAGGTGTGGACCTTGCCTGCGTGGAAGTACCCGATTTCCGTCCCGAGAAGATCGCGGTTCTCCTGCGCGGTCTTTGCGCTCACCACCCAGGCAACAAGAATGGCCCCGACAATGGTGCCGTCAGGCCGGGTAATCGGGGCGACTGCCACCACGTGGACTCCCCCGTCTCGCCATGTCCAGATGTCTTTGACTGGAATTCCCTTGAGCGCTTGAGCCACCGCCGGGTACTTGGCCCGCAGGTCTTCGCCGTAGTCGGCGTTTGGGTTCAAGTTGCGGGCGATGATCTTCCCAGTGGAATTCAGGATGGCCAGGATGTCGGCCTTCCGGTGTTCCCTCTCTAGTGCGGTGTTGAGCACCTCGCACTCTTCGAACGCAGCCTGGCGCAAGGCCGTCTCTTCCGATTTGTCGAACACGGCAACCACCGCGGGCGTCCGGCCACGCTCAGCCGCGAGATTGGCCAAGTCGAGGCTGACCAGCCGGCTAATATGTTGATAGACAGACTGGGCTCGAGAGACTTTGGCCTCAGCGTCCTGGGTCGCTGCCGCCTTCAGGTCTGAGCTGACCCAAAGGAAGAAGAATCCGGTTGCAACCAGGATGAGTGCCGCGGCGATCAGTCCAATTCTGATGCGATACATGTGGTTCCTCGGGCTGGTTGGGGTGAAGTGATGAGGCGCGCTTCGTCAGGACACAGCGCCACACACGACGAAAGGCGAGGCGATTATCAGCACCTGGCACGCGGGCAGTCAAGATGAGGGACTGGGATAGAAGCCTGGGTCGTAGTCGCAGGCCCGGCTGTGCTCGTGGCCGAAGCCGGTGTGCCGCAGTTCGACGTTCGGCAGTCTCCACGACCTGCGCCAGCTCCTCGACGGGCCACGCGCGAAAAATTGACAAGAGACGGCTCTTGTCCTACATGTAGGAGTTATGTATACCAAGACGCGCTCATCCCAATCTCCGTCGAGGACTGGCAGCCGCGACCGTCGCGCTGAGCGGCGCCGAAAGGTGGACCTTCTCGTAAATCGATTCTTGAACGGCTATCCCTATCTCTGTCGAGCCACGAACATCAGCCGAACCGGGATACGTGTCGTGCCGCTCGGCGAGCCCGAAGGTACGACGCCGTTTGTGGGCCTGCAGTTTCAGCTTCCCGGCAGCGAGGAGATCGTCACCGCGTCGGGCGAGGCCGTTTTCGCATCAGGCCCAGGTGGGCCCGTGGGGATTCGCTTCACACGCATGCCCCGGGCTTCGGCGGAGCAGATCGGCCGCTTTGTCACTAGTCGCCGCAACTGAAGCTCAGTGGGCCGCGATTCTTACGCGCAACCCACTTTCAATTGCTGTGGCTTTGGTGGTAGTGGTGCTAGGAGACGGATCTGTAACCTCCCGCCCTCGCGAGTCTATGCTTGACAGGTCCTGCCTAACCTCGCTCATATCTTGGCCCATCCCCGCGCGAGTACGCGGGGGGCAGTACCAAAGCCACCACGCACGGAGATATGCCTTGGAGCAACCGAAGAAGCCCAGTCCAGGTAAGGACATTGCAGACCTCAAAGCCCGCCTCGGCCTCGCCAAGGGCCCCGCCGCCGCGCCTCCTCGGCCCGGCGCTCCACCGGCCCCTGGCCCGACCGCCATCCCCAACCCGCTGGCGCCACCGCCGCCGCCACCGATGCCTTTCGCACCGCCGCCGTCGGCCGCCGCGCCTCCCGCGGCGATCAGGTTCGACGATCCCTTCGCTGCGATGCGACCACCGGAGGGCAAGCACTTTGACCTGCAGTCTATCGACGACGGCAGACCAGCGGTCAGCGTACGGCGAACGGCCAGCATGGCCGCGCTGGTGATCTTTGTCATCGGCGTTCTCACGGCCGGCGCGGTCGGCTTTGGGTTTGGTGCGTCCGCCGTCGGCCGCCGCATGTTCAATCAAGCCAATTTCGGCGCCAAGCGGGTCAAGGCCGAGCTGGACGACATGCAGAAGACCATCACCCAGATCACGACGGCCGTGAACATGAGTTCGCAGCGGCTGGCGGCGAACAAGCAAGAGCCTCTCGCTTTTGACTACAAGCTGATCGAGGACCTGGAGCGCGTGAAGCTGGACCCACGCCCTGATACCTCACGCATCTTCAAGGTCAACTACTACTTGCTTGAAGATCTCGCCATCGATCGCCTGATGAACTTCTACTACGACAGCATCGTCCTCTATGGCGAGGTCGAGCGCCACATCAAGCGGACCAAGGCCGACAAGAGCATTCTGGAAGCCTTCGCCGCAAAGCAGGCCTCAAAAGGCAGCGACGACTCCGGAAAACAGGTGAACTACGGCGTGGTGTTCGATTCGCGTGGCAAGCTGGCCATCGCCAGCATGGTCGAGGTGGGCAAGCCGGTGTGCAAGGGCAACGCGGAAAACTGCAGCGCCGCAGACATCGAAGGTTTCATGATTCGTTCCAATACCGGCGCCAACTGGACCCCTCGCAAGGTTGGCCCCAAGCCCGAGGGCGACAAGGTGGTACCGATCGAAAAGACACCACTTTTCGAGGCCGTCATGAGTGGGTCGCCGGATCAGGTCCGCATGGAGCAGTACAAACAGCGCTACAACAACATCCGGCTCATCCTCCAACGCCTCGCTGCGACCAAGAAGGAGCTGGGGGAAGCCATCGACAAGGCAGCCGCCCGGCCCGACCTGTTCACGCTGTAGCCTATCGCCGGCTTTCCGGGACCGGGGGTTTCGGGAAGGACTGCACATCCTTGGGGGGACCGGTCTTCGGCAAGGCGGCTCGGCCTGCGTGCCCGTGAGCGGTAGCGGCCAGCGTATGGCGGCCTGCGTGGGTGGCTGGCGTGTGGGTGAGCGGCCGGTGGCACGCGATCCGGCTTCCGCGCAACGCCCACGAACACGCCCTCGCCCACGCCCTCGCGACCCGCTAGCCGCGGCCCGCCCTAGCCCGTAGCCCCGAATTTCCCGACACTCAGTCCAACCCGACTTCGGCCAGATCCTCTTCTGACATGCCGAAAAAATGGCCGGTTTCGTGCAGGAGCGTGATGCGGATCTGTTCGCCCAGCTCTTCGGCGCTGTGCGCGGCGCGCTCCAGGTTCTTGCGGAATAGGAGTATCTGGGTGAGCTGGGGCTGGCCCCCCATCGCGGACACGTCCGGGTAGGGCGAGCCCGCAAACAAGCCGAGCAGCCGCGGGTCCAGGCCCTTGTCCACCTCGTCCCGCGCGGGAAGGTCGACAATCAAGATGGGCACGTGTGCGATCAGATCGCGCACCCGTGGCGGCAGCTCACGCAGGGTTGCCTCGGCCACGTCGGCCATCTGCCCTTCCGAGAGAAGAGGCGAGGTCAGCGGCTTCTCTGCGTCCAGCGCGAGAACACGCAGCCAAGCCCGGCGCTTCTCGGCCTCCTCATTCCTGGCCTCGGCGCAAAGACCCAGACCGTGCCAGGCGTCGGCATCGCCGCCGTCCGCATCCACCATCGCTGCAAACCGCTGCATGGCCTCATCCACATCGCCAACTTCGAGGAACAGATGAGCGAAATCGAGCGCGAGAGCGGGTGGCAGAGCCGCCCCCGCCTGCAGAGGCGGCAACTCCGCCAGGGTCTTACGGGCTGCGGTCGGCTTGCCCACATCGATCTCGAGCCCAGCCTTGAGCGCCACGGCTTCGAGAAACTCTTCTTCTTCCTCGGCGCGGTCGAGAGCTGCCGCCGCGTGTTGCAGGGCCTCGCTCCGCCGCTCGGGATTCTCAGACAGGATCTCGGCGGTCCAGATCTCGGGCGCAGCCCAGTTGAGGTCGGCCTGGGCCGCCTGTTCGAGAAGCTTCAACGCGTCCTCGACCGCCCCCGTCTGACGGCAGCAGGCGGCCTGTATGAGAAGCACATCAGGATGGCCTGGGTCATCCCCGTAGAGCTTCTCTGCCAGACGCCGCGCACCAGGTTCGTCGCCCGCTTCCAGCAGGTCCCAGGCGCGCTCCAGCTCGTCGTCGAAACTCATCGCCGGCTTCGCGCCTCTTCCAGCGCGTCCTCGATCATGCGGTCGTGCTGCGACGGATCGGCCCAACGGGCTTGACCCACTGGCGGCAGCAGGTGAATGGGATCGAAGTAGCAGAAGAGCTGCCCCGGATGCACAACCGGCGAAGTGTAGACCGAGATTCCGGTTTCGCGGTCGTAATGTTCCCAGGAGTGCACGTCGCGTTTGCCACCCCCCGGCGTGTCCACTACCGTGGCCGGCGTGTTGTAGCCGGCGGTCAACCCCCGGAGTTGCTTCTCCAACTGCGCTCCGCTTTCCACGGTCGTGCGCAGATCTTCGATGCCTTTCACCATGTCGTGCACGTAGATGTAGTAAGGGTGCACGTTGATGAAGCTGAGGCGCTTGATGAGGACGCCCATGATCGCTGGCGTGTCGTTGACCCCCCGGATGAGCACCGTCTGGTTGCGCACCGTGATGCCGCGATCAAAGAGCTTGTTGGTCGCGGCCTGCGTGATGGCGGTGATCTCTTCGGGATGATTGAAGTGGGTGTGAACCACGACCTCTTTGTGGAGTTGACGCCCTTTGTCCGCAATGCCGGTCAGCGCGTCGACCCAGGCGGCATCGCTGAGGAGCTTCTGCGGCATGACCGCCAGTATCTTGGTGGCCCAGCGGATGCGCCGCACATGGGGTATGGCCAAAAAGGCCTCGCCCATGTACGTCACCTGTTCATCGCGCAGCTGCGAGACGTCCCCACCCGAGATGAGGATGTCTTCTACTTCCGGCCGCGAGGCCACGTAGTCGAAGGCCAGACGCCAACGCTCCACATCGACGCCGAACTGCAGCTTGGTGACCTCCTCGGTGTCCAGCCCCACGGCGTAGCTGCGGGTGCAGAAGCGACAGTAGACCGGGCAGGTATCGAGCGGCAGGAACAGGGCTTTGTCAGGATAGCGGTGTGACAGCCCCGGCACGGGCATGTCTTGCCGCTCGTGCAGAGGGTCGAGATCCACCTTGGGATGGTCAGGCAGTCGGCGCGAGGCCAGTGGGATGAATTGGATGCGCAGAGGATCCTGGTAGGGTCGCGACCAGTCGATGAGCGAGAGAAGATAGGGTGAGACACGCACCGGCATGGGCGCATGGCGAAAGCCTTCCTCCGCGTCACGCATGAAATCGGCGTCAACTAGGCCTTGCAGCGCAGCCAAGAGGCGCGGGACGTTGGTGATGGAGTTCTTCGCCTGCCAGCGGTGGTCGAGAAAATCGGATTCCGGCACCTCGGCGTAGGCCCGCAACCGCTGCCAGAAAGGGCCGTCGCGTAGTTGCCGGTGGGCCAGGGTTGCCGGATCGGCGGGCGGCTTGAACGCGGGCGGCAAGACCGGCGCATGGGCCTTGGGCGGGGCCCAGACTGGGTTGGACATGTCTTGCAGTTGTCTAGCCTAAACCCGGCCCCTCGGCCAGCGTTGCTACCCCAATGTCAGAACAAGTTGATACCCATCACGCACAATGACCAGCCTGCCCCCGCCTCCCCGGGCGAGCCTCTGCTCCAGTTGCTTGAGTAGCGCGGCCGTGGCCGCCCTGCCCTGTGTGCCCAACACCACGTGGGTGATGACGTCGCCTGGCTGCAGGCTTCCGCTGGCTGGACTGCGCCGGTCGACCGACACGACCTTCAGCCCGGTAGCCCCGATCTCCTGCGCCTCGGCCGGACTCAGGGGGACAACCTGCATGCCCAGCACCTGGGTGCCACGTAGGTCGGCGTTCTCTGTCAGACGCACTTGCGCCGCTAGACGACGGCCGCCGCGCAGGTAGCCCACGGCCACGGTCTCGCCCGGGGCTCGCGACTGCACGATGCGCTGGAGGCCGGCGCTGCTCTCCACCCGCCGGCCCGCGACCTCGACGATCACGTCATTGGGCCGCAGACCAACGGCCTCGGCCGGCGATCCCGGTTGCACGACGTTGACCAGGGCGCCGGGCTCGAACGGGATGGAGAGACGCTTCGCCTTGTCGGGCGTGAGGTCTTCGGTGCCAACGCCTAGATAGCCACGCACGACGCTACCGCTGCGCTGGATCTGGTCTGCGATCTGCCGCGCCAGATTGATGGGAATGGCAAAACCGACGTTCATGGCCATGGCGGGATTCAGGATGGCGGAGTTGATACCGATGACCTCGCCGCGAAAGTTGAAAAGCGGCCCGCCCGAGTTGCCCTGATTGATCGCCGCATCGGTCTGAATGAAGTCTTCATACTGCATGATCCGGCCGCCCAGCATGCGGTTCTTGGCCGACACGATGCCCATGGTCACGGTCTGGCCCAGCCCCAGCGGGTTGCCTATGGCCAGCACGTAGTCGCCCACCCGCACCTGTTCCGAGTTGCCCAGCGCGGCTGGCCTGATGTCACCCAGCGGACGGTTGAGCTTGACCACCGCCACATCCGTGGCTGGATCGCTGCCGATCACCCGCGCCTCGAAGCGCCGCTCGTCGGCAAGCTGCACCCATACCTCGTCGGCTCCCGCCACCACGTGGTTGTTGGTCAGGATGATGCCGGCCTTGTTGACGATGAAGCCGGATCCCAAGCCAAGCTGCGTCTCGCGCCGGCTGGGGGCGTCACCCAGGCCGAAGCGTTCGCGAAAATACTGAGTGAAGGGATCTTCACGCATCACCCTGGGAATGACCTTCATACTCTGGATGGTCACCACTGAGCTTTTCACGCGCTCGACCAGGGGGGCCACCGAGACGCCCATGTCGGCAGGCGTGGGCGCAGCGGCCTGGGCTGAGGTCAGAGCGATGGCAAGGGCGAAGGAGAGAGAGGGCAGGCTCATGGCGGCAATCTTACAACAGCGCCGGTCGCCGAGCCGCCCTGCCCTGCCCTGCCGGGACCGATGCCGGATCCGGATCCGGTGCCGGACTCCGGTCCGGGATCCAGTCTCTAGCCCCGGTACACGACGATTCCGCGCGTCGGATCGTACGGGGTCAGCGCCACGGTGACTTTATCGCCGAGCACGATGCGGATGCGGTGCTTGCGCAGCTTGCCCCCAAGGTGGGCGAGGACCTGGTGGCCATTCTCCAGCTCGATCTTGAAATTGCCCGCAGGCAAGACCTCGATCACGCGGCCCTGGAATTCTATGTGTTCTTCTCGACCCATCGTGGCGCCAGAGAAGTTACTCGCTTGTCTCCCTCGGGTCAAATCGGGAAAACAGTAAAGGTTCGGTTAGACTGCTTTGCTGCTACCGTGGCACCGCCTCCTCTTTTCCATTCTCCGCTCGCCCCGCCGCTTCAGGCCGGACCCGGCGAAGCCTCGGCCTACATCGAAGACCTGGACGATCTTACCGCCGGGAATGCCGTGCGCCTCCTGCGCAACGGGGCTGAGGCGTTTCCTGCCTGGCTGGACGCGATCGACGCGGCCCGCACGCGAGTGTCGATGGAGATGTACATTTTCGACGACGACCGGATCGGCCGGCGCTTCGCGGACGCCCTGTGTTGCGCAGCCCGGCGCGGCGTTTCAGTGCGCCTGCTCTACGACTTCATCGGGTGCCGTCACGCCTCGCCCGAGTTCTTCGCCAACATGCGACGGGCGGGCGTCTACACCGTCGCGTACCACCCCTACCGGCTCTGGCGCCCACGCTTCTGGACCCTCATCCGGCGCAACCACCGCAAGACCCTGGTCTGTGACGGCCAGGTGGCGTTCGTGGGCGGGATCAACGTCGCCGATGCGTGGCTGCCTGCGACCGATGGTGGAGGCGGCTGGCATGACGTCGCCGTCGAGGTGAGGGGCCCAGCGGTCCAAGTCATCGAGCAGACGTTCCTGCGCACCTGGAACTGGCGGGCCAGGCGACGCTTCCGCTTCAAGCGCAGCCGGGTACACCGCCCCGCCCCTGCCGGCGACGTTGCCCTGGCCGCGATCGCCAACCGCGAACTCGTCGACCGCTTCTCCATCCGGCGGGCCGCCCTGCACGCCATCCGGGCCAGCCGCGAACGCACCTATCTGGTCAGCCCCTACTTCATGCCCGACATCGGGTTCATAAACGGACTGGCGCGCGCCGTGGCCCGCGGCGTGGACGTGCGCGTGCTCGTGCCAGTCGCCAGCGACAGCCTGCTGGCCGATCTGACCTCACGAGCCAGCTTTGCCCGCTTGCTCAAGGCTGGGATCCGGCTCTTCCAACACAATCCGGTGGCTCACAGCAAGGCCCTCTTGGTGGACCGCGAGTTCGTATCCATCGGCAGCTACAACTTCGACNNCGGTCCTTGGTCTACAACCTGGAATTGGTCGTGAATGCACTCGATCGCGACTGCAACGAGGCGCTGGCAGCCACGTTGGTAGAGGACATGGCAGCGGGAACCGAGATCCGCTGGGAGGAATTCTGCCGGCGTCCCTTGCTCACGCGCATCCTGGAACGACTGGCGTATGGGTTGCGACACTGGTTGTAGTCAAAGATCAGCAAATTCAGCCACCACCGGTGCGTGATCCGACGGTGCCTGGCCTTTGCGCGCATCGCGATCGATGACCACCGAGCGACAGCCGGCCGCCATCCCTTGCGTGCATAGAATGTGATCGATGCGCAGGCCCCGGTTCTTGGGAAAACTGAGCTGGCGGTAGTCCCACCAGGTGTACTGGCTCGCATCGGGATTGAGCTGGCGGAACACGTCTACCAGCCCCCAGCGACGTACCTCGGCCAAGGCGGCCCGTTCATCAGGGTGGCACATCACCTGGTCGCGCCAGGCTTCGGGATCGTGAACGTCCCGATCCTCCGGAGCGACATTGATGTCGCCACAGAAAACCAGCGGCTGGCTGACATCGGCGTGCGTGGCCAGCCAGGCTCGCCAGCGCTCCAGCCACGCCAGCTTGTACCTGAACTTGTCGGTCCCCACCGCCTGTCCGTTGGGCACGTAGAGACTGCCCACCCGAAGCTTACCCACGCGAACCACGAGAAAACGAGCCTGCGCATCCTCGATCCCATCGCCGAAGCCACGCACGATGTCGTCAAACGGCTGGCGCGCGAGCACGGCCACACCGTTGTAGGTCTTCTGGCCATACGCTGCCGCGTGATAGCCGAGCGACTCCAGTTCCAGCGCAGGAAAGACGTTGTCCTCGACCTTGGTTTCTTGCAGGCAAAGCACGTCAGGCGCCTGGGCGGCCAGCCACGCGCAGAGCCGTTCCATGCGCGCGCGAATGGAGTTGACGTTCCATGTCGCTATCTTCATGCTGAACCTGGGATAGGAATAGAAGAAAGCGCCGTGAAGATCTACACCGGATGTGATCATGCGGGGTTCGCCCTGCGCAACAAGCTAGTCGATCGGATGCTCAACCAGGGCCACGAGGTGGTGGACTTCGGCACCAACTCGGAGGCTGCGTGTGACTACCCAGAATTTGCCGCTCTGGTGGCCAACGCCGTCCGCACTGATGTCGGCTCAGTGGGGGTGTTGGTGTGTGCCACGGGGCATGGCACAGCCATCGCGGCGGGAAAGGTGCGCGGCATCCGGGCCTTTGCCCCCAACAGCGTCGAAGCCGCGCGCCTCTCGCGCTTCGACAACAACACCAACGTCCTGTGCCTGGGCGGCCGCATCCTGGCTGAGAGCGATGCCTTCGAAATCGTCGACACCTGGCTGTCCACCGGCTTTGCCGGCGGGCGCCACGGTCGGCGCATCGCCAAGATCTCGGCCATGGAGACTGCGGCGGCGCTCAACTTCATCGTCGAGAGCGAGCACCTGCGTCTGGCGGCCAAAGGTGTTCCGGCCCGCCTCTGGGCCAAGGACGCCAGCGGGCCCACTTCCAGCGCGCGCGAAGACCGGAGCCATAATTTCGGCTGGCTCGACGCGCCCAACGACATGGAACGCAAGCTACCCGGCATCGCGGCTTTTGCGGACGAGGTGCGCAAGGCGGGGTTTCGGCGTGCCGTGCTGCTGGGCGTGGGGGGGAGCGCGCTGCCGGCCGAGGTGTTGGCGCGGGTCTTTGGGCCGGCTGCGGGTTGGCTCAATGTGTTTGTTCTCGACTGCACCGATCCGGCGGCGATCGCGGCGGTTGAGAACTCAATCGACCTCGAGCGCACTCTGTTCGTGGTTGCCTCCAAGTCTGGCGCGCCCCCCGAGGTATGCGCGCTTGAGCGGTACTTCTGGGCCAAGGTTCTGCAGCGTTGGGCTGGCGATGCGAGCCATGCCGGCGAACACTTCGTAGCCATCACCGATGCCGGAACTGAGCTCGACAAGCGAGCCTCGGCCAACCACTACCGTCGCGTGTTCAGCAATGCGTCTGACATCAGCAGCCGCTTCTCCGCGCTCAGCTATTCTGGTCTGGTTCCAGCGGCGCTCATGGGCATCGACATCGGCCGCTTGGTGGCGCGTAGCAAGACCATGGCCGCCGCTTGCCGGGAAACAACGCCGACGCAGAACCCCGGCGTGACCCTGGGGACACTCATGAGCGCGCTGGCTGCGATTGGCCGCGACAAGCTGACCCTGTTTCTGTCGCCCGAGTTGGCGCCGCTGGGTGCGTGGATCGAGCAGCTCGTCGCCGGTGCCACGGGCAAGCAAGGACGCGGCATCATTCCCGTGGATGGCGAGCCGCCGTGCGCGCCGTCAGGCTACCGTTCGGATCGTCTGTTTGTCGTGGTGAGACTGCGCGGCGGATTGCCGGCTGTGCAACCTGAACAACTGGAGGCCATCACGACCGCAGGGCATCCTGTCTACGAGATCGAGTTGGGCGACAAGTATGATCTCGGCGCCGAGTTCTTCCGCTGGGAATTTGCCACCGCGGTTGCGGCCAGCCTGCTCGAGGTCAACCCCTTTGACGAACCCGAAGCCGTCGAGGCCAGGCAAGCCACAACCCGCTTGCTCGAGGGCTATCGGCAGACGGGCAAGCTTCCCAGCGCCCTCGGCGCGGTGGATCCGGCCGATGCAGCCATCGTGAAGCACGTGGCAACGGCCAGGCCTGGCGACTATCTCGCAGTTGATGCCTTTTTCCAGGCGACACCTGAACGCGATCGTTTGCTGGGCGCCATCCGGACCCTTTGCCGTGATCGGCTTCGCCTGGCGACCACCGTGGGCTATGGGCCACGCTGCCTCCACGTTGCCGGGCAACTCCACAAAGGCGGCGCGGGCACTGGCGTCTTCCTACAACTCTGCTCCTCGGTGAAGGCCGACTTGCCGGTTCCCGACGAGCCGTTTACCTTCGGCGTGCTGCGCGACGCCCAGGGATTGGGCGATCTCGAAGTATTGCAAGCGCGTGGCCGCCGTGTCCTACGGGTTGATTGCGGTCCCGATCCCGACGCCGGGCTGACCAAGCTGCTGCAAGCCCTGCGCATCCTCGGTTCGTAGCGCCCAGCCATGGTTCCCATCGTCGACTCGCATTGCCACCTGGACTTCGACGACTTCGCCCAAGACTTGCCGGCGGTGCTGGAGCGGGCTCGCCGGGCAGGCCTGGTGGCCATGATTTGCATCGGTTCAGGCTCGGATATTGCGACCGCACAGCGGGCAGCCGAACTGGCCGCCCGCGAGCCGGACCTATTTGCGGCGGTTGGGGTCCATCCCCACGACGCGGCCAAGATCCAGGATGACTGGTGGCCGGTGCTTGACAGGCTGGCCCGCAGCCCCCGCGTGGTGGGCGTGGGCGAAACCGGGCTCGACTACTTCTATGAGCACTCCCCGCGTGACAGGCAGGCCGAAGTCTTTCGACGGTTCCTGGGGCTCAGTCGGTCCGCGCGCCGGCCTTTCATCTGCCATGTGCGCGATGCACACGAGGATGCGCTCGCCATTCTGCGCACGGAGCCTCTGGGCGAAAGGGGCGGCGTGGTCCATTGCTTCTCGGGAAACCTGGACCATGCGCGCGGCTACCTGGATCTCGGCTTGGACCTCTCCTTTTCAGGAGTCCTGACTTTCAAGAACGCGGATGAAATCCGCCGCGTGGCTGCCTACGCGCCCCTGCCCTCGATTCTGGTGGAGACCGACGCGCCCTATCTGGCGCCGATACCCCTCCGCGGAAAGCGCAATGAGCCCTCATTCGTCGTGAAGACTTTGGAGACACTGGCCTTGGTTCGCGGGATCCCATTTTCGCATGCGGCCGAGGCCACCACCCAGAACGCGCAACGACGGTTCGCGTTACCGGCCGTCGTTGCCTCGGCAAGCAAGCTTGTCCTGCCGCCGCCCGCTGGCTGACGGCGTTCCCAGACCCGGCTTTCCGCCACGGGGCCCGTGCGGGTCACATTCTGGCGCTGATGCGGTTGACCCCTTGAGCACGGAGGCTGATACTGCGCTCGCCGTGGCAACGAACGATGCCTCTCCCTTTCTCGTGCGAGTCTACTTGCGCTACCCCGATGTGGACGCGTTTGTGGCGCGCTTTGCACCCAACGTGACCCGAGGCGGAATTTTCCTGGCCAGCCGCAAACCGCGACCTGTGGGCGAGGTTGTCCGTTTCGAGATCTCACTTGCGCAGGGGCCTCCCCTTCTGTGGGGTTCGGGCCGTGTGACTTGGGTACGCGAGTTCAATCCAGCGGAGCCATACCGAGCCCATGGGATGGGCGTGCAGTTCACTTTCGTCGACCCGGAATGCCAGCCACTTCTTCATCGCCTCCTGGAACAGAAGAACGCCGCAAGGCCCACGCCTGTCAGCGGCGTGCCCATCGCAGTGCCAGGGCGGGCGCGCAGAGAATCGCTCGCTGCACTGGGCCTGGCGACGTCCCCCAACCCCGATGACTCGGATGAATGGAAAGACGAGGCATCCGTGCGACGGGCATTGGATCGCGCCCGTACGCTGGC
Organism: Myxococcales bacterium; assembly: GCA_003158395.1. Taxonomy (GTDB): domain Bacteria; phylum Myxococcota_A; class Polyangia; order Fen-1088; family Fen-1088; genus Fen-1137. Next base: position 14,836 of record PMIX01000252.1, read on the forward strand.
AGGCGGTACGGACGAGACAGAGATCCTCCTGCAACCCACGCCCGACGAGCCCGCCACGCTGGAGCAGGCCCTGGCGGACTTGCCCCGCCTGATCTCGGGCCGGCGCGCGTCCGCGGCGATGAACGTCGCGGCTGACACGGGCGCGAGCAAAGACGACTCGACCTAGTGCCTCCGGTCAAAATTTCNNCCGCTCTTCTGACCGGAGGCACTAGTCAACGCGTCCCTCTGAGCCGGGCCAGGATCCGTTTGGGCAACTCCCAGAGCTCGTCCGCGCCGGGGAAGCGCAGGAGCTTCAGGCCAAGACTGTAACTGACAAACCCCGCCCCGATGGTGGCAAAGAGCAGGAGTGCGTGGGCCAGGCGGCGCGTCCCCCAGGGCCACGCGATGCCGGCGCGGGCGAGCAGCCAGGAGCTCGCCCACCAAGCGCCTCCCGCCACAGCCGCCAGCACGACATTACAGAGCACCAGTCGGAAAATTTCACACCTGCGGCCCGGGCGCGAGGCGCGGCCGACAACGCGGCCGAACCAAAGCTGCAAGACCGCGAGGTTGACCAACGCCCCGATGGTCGTGCCCAGCGCCAGCCCGGTCGCCCCAAAACGACGGTAGGTCAGCCCGTTGAACAGGAGATTGGCCACCACCGACACCATGGAGGCGAACATGGGAATGCGAGGCCGGTCAACCGTGAAGAAAGCCGGCGACAAGACCTTCACCAGGCTGTAGGGCAACACACCCAGCATGTACGCCTGGACGATGGGTACCGTGGCGGTCGTGTTGGCCGCCAGGAACTTGCCACCCTGGAAGAGCAACTCGACCACCGGCCTGGCCAGGACGATGAGCCCCACCGCGCTGGGCAGGGCTAGCAGCCACACCCCCCGCGCTCCCTCGGCCACGCGCTCCTGCAGGGCCTCGCGATCGCCGCGGGCCGCTTCCTGCGAGGCTCGCGCCGTGGTCACGGTGGCGAGAGCCACGCCAAATAGCCCCACCGGCAGGTAGAACAAACGAAAAGCATTCTGCAAGTAGGTGAGCGGGCCGGAGCCCAAAGCGGCTGCGAACTGCGTGTTGACGAAGATGTTGATCTGCACGGCGGCCAGGCCAACCGTCGCCGGCCCCATCAGGCGCACGATTCGAAGTACGTCGGAATCGCGCCCAATCCCGGCCAGCGTCGGCCGCACGCGATAGCCCAAGCGCCAGAGGCTAGGCAGTTGCACCACCGCCTGCACCAGTCCCGAGGCAGCGGTCCCTGCGCTCCACACGATCATGCCCGTGCGTTCAGACGGATGGACAATCAGCAGAGTCATGCCACAGACGATGCTGGTCACGTTGAACATGGCCGGTGCATAGGCAGGGGCCAGATAGTGGTGCTGGGCGTTCAGCATGCCCATCCACACGGCGCTGACGCTGACCAAGGCGAGAATGGGCATCATGATCTGCGCAAACAACCCGCCCAGGGCGACCTGGGCGACGTTGCCGCCGAACCCACGCGCAATCAACCACACCAGTTCGTCGGAAAAGACAATCCCGGCCAGGGTCAGGCCACCTGTCACGGCGAGCACACCGCCCAGAACTAGGTTGCCAAGCCTGAAGGCGCGTTCTCGCCCTCCCTTGTTAAGCGCGTCGGAAAAGGTCGGGACGAACGCACTCGACAACGCCCCCTCGGCAAATAGGTCGCGCAGCAGGTTGGGAATGCGGAACGCCGCGACGTAGGTGTCGGTCAGCCAGCTGACCCCGAACACACGCGCAAAGAGGGAATCGCGCACAACCCCCAGCACGCGCGACACCAGGATTGCCACGCTGACATTGGCCGAAGAACGAAGGGCGCTGGACACGGCTCTTGGTACGACGTTAGCTGTCCCACGAGCCAGCGTCCATTTCGTTGGGTTTGCCCGGGCGACCGCAGGTCGCCCCGTCCGCCGCGCACGGGGGGAAGGCCGCCTGCTGCTCGGATGGTCGGATGGGCGGGTCGCGACTGTGCGAGACCAGGAGGCCTCTTCCCGCGGGAAGAAGCGCTGGACTCACGAGCCCAGGGGAGTAAATTGCGCCCCGTCAATGGAGGATTCCGACCCTTGGTTCGCGTCGCTGTCTGGCTAGGACATCTGCTGATCCTGGCCGGCGCATCAGCGGGCGCGACTCTTGCGTTGGGTGTGCTCACGGGAGACGCGGGAACCCTGCGCCTGACGTTGCCGCGGCTGTTCCCGTTCGCCGAGATGTCGCTCTGTGTGGACGGTCTTTCGGCCTTCTTCCTTCTGGTGGTCGCCCTGGTCACGGCGGCGGCTGCCCTCTATGGGCCGTCGTACCTTGGCGCGCACGCGAAAGCCCCACTGGTCCAGACGTTCGCGCTGGCTGTGTTCGTCTCCTGCATGGCTGGCGTGTGCTGCGCCGGCGATGGCCTCACCTTCCTGCTGGCCTGGGAGGGCATGACCCTGGCGAGCTACCTCCTGGTCGTGAGCGATACGCGCAGCGAGGAGAACACGCGAGCCGGCCTCCTCTATCTGGTCATGGCGCACGCGGGGACAGCGGCGCTCTTGGTGGTGTTCCTCACCTTGGCCGAGCGCGGACACGGCTTTGACTTCGATGCGCTTCGCACCGCCGCGCGCAGCCTGGAGGGACCCACGCGCAGCGCTCTCTTCATGCTTGCCCTGGTCGGCTTCGGGGCCAAGGCGGGAGTGGTCCCGCTGCACGTCTGGCTGCCCAAGGCCCATCCCGCAGCGCCCAGCCACGCCTCGGCGCTCATGTCAGGCGTGATGCTCAAGGTGGCATTGTACGGGATCTTCCGTTTCGGCTTCGACATCCTCTCGCCCACGGTCGGTCCGCTGCCTGCCTCCTGGGGCTGGACCGTACTTTCGCTCGGGACGGTCTCGGCCGTGATGGGCGTGCTCCTGGCCCTGCAACAGCATGACCTCAAGCGCTTGCTCGCGTTCCACAGCGTAGAGAATGTGGGCATCATCCTGATCGGCGCAGGGCTCGCCATGCTTCTCAGCCGGGGCCGCGGGGCCGAGTCGCTGGCCACGTTGGCCCTGGCTGCGTCGTTGTTGCATACGCTCAACCACGCGGCTTTCAAAGGGCTGCTGTTCCTGGGAGCGGGCAGCGTGATCAGCCGAACCGGCGTCCGCAACATGGAAGAGCTAGGCGGGCTCGCCCGGCGCATGCCGTGGACCGCGTGGCTGTTCCTCCTCGGGGCGGTGGCCATCTCGGCGCTGCCACCGCTCAATGGGTTCGTGAGCGAGTGGCTGACCTTTCAAGCCCTGTTGCTGAGCGTCGCCGAGCTGGGTGGCGCCTCGGGGCTGCTAGCCGGCGTCGCGGCTTCGATGCTCGCGTTGACCGGCGGACTGGCGGCGGCGTGCTTCGCCAAGGCCTTCGGCGTCACCTTTCTGGGCCGGCCGCGATCGGTTCACGCCGAGCAAGCCTCCGAATCGCCATCTCCGATGATCGCGGGCATGCTGCTTCTTGCCGGGGCGTGTGTTGCGATCGGGTTGCTCCCCGGATATGCGATGCGCTTGCTCGACGGACCGACCCAGCAACTGCTGGGCGGCCTGGGCGCCAGTGCAGTGGTCACCGCGCATGGACCGCTGGTGCTATCGGGAGCCGGCGCCAAGGCCGGGCTGGAGGCGACGTCCATATCGGTGACAGCGGTCGCGGCTTTGCTGGCCCTGCTGGCCCTTGTGGCCTGGGCGCTGCGCGGCTGGCCGCGCCGGGCGCCGCGCCGGCTGGCGCCGACGTGGACCTGCGGGATGAGCCCCAGCAGCCGCTTCGACTACACGGCCACCGCGTTCGCCAAGCCGCTGCGCTTGATCTTCTCGGCGGTGTATCGTCCCCGCCGGGCGATTGCCAAGGAGACCGGGCCGTCGCCCTACGTGATCCGCCGGCTGAGCTACACCGGCGAGGTCGTCGATCTCGCGGAAACCATGCTGTACATGAGGCTCAAGCGGTGGGTCACGGCGACCGCGCAGGCCATCCGCGCACACAGCACCGGGCGTATTCACGGTTACATAGCCTTTGTGCTGGTCACCCTGGTGATTGCGCTGCTGCTCTTTGCGAGGGCGTAGGCGATGGAGGAAGCTGCCCACATTGAAAAGATCGCGGCTCAGGCGGGGCTGCTTGTCCTGCTTGGGCCCTTGGTAACAGGCTTTGTCCAGAAGCTGAAGGCGCGCCTGCAGTGTCGTCAGGGTGCGAGCATCTGGCAGCCATACCGCGACCTGGCCAAGCTGCTGCGCAAGGGGACGGTGCAGAGTGATTCTGCCAGCCCCTTCTTTCGCGCGATCCCGGTGCTGGTCCTGGCCGCCACCGTGACCACGACGGTCATGCTGCCGGTGCTGTGGGCGTCTTCGGGACCCGCGCTGCTGCCCCTGGGCGACGCCATCTTGTTGCTGGCGCTGCTGGCGCTGGCCCGTTTCCTCTGCGCGATCGGGGCGCTGGACGCGGGCGGGGCTTTCGGCGGAATGGGCGCCTCGCGCGAGATGACGGTTGGCCTGCTGGTCGAGCCGGCCCTGATGATGGCCGTCTTCTCCGTCGCGGTGGCGGGCGGGACGACTGATCTCGTGCACTTGGCCGCCCGGCGCGCAACCCTGCCTGCGCTGTCCTGGCAGGCGCCCGACCTGCTCGCGCTTTTCGCCATGCTGGTGCTGGCGCTGGCGGAAACCGGCCGGATTCCAGTAGACAATCCCGACACCCACCTAGAACTGACTATGCTCCACGAGGGTATGCTGCTCGAGCACTCGGGCCCTGGCCTGGCTTGCATCGTGCTGGCGACGCACACCAAGCAGATCGTGATCCTGACCTTGGTCGCCGCCCTCTTCTTTCCGCTGGGCCTGGCCGACGGATCCGCGCCGGGCGCGCTCGTGCTGGCAGGACTGGCTTTTCTCGCCAAGCTGCTCGCGCTGGCGATTTTCCTGGGCCTGGTCGAGTCCTCATACGCCAAGCTGCGGTTCTTTCGCGTGCCGCAGTTCCTCGGACTCGGGCTGGTATGCGCCTTCCTCGCGCTTGCGCTGAGGATCCTATGAGCGTCGAGTTGGCCACCCGTCTCATCGACGTGCTGGGGGCGCTGCTCCTGTTCTCGACGTTGCTCATCCTGGCGTCGGGACAGCTCTTTCGTGCCATCTACGCGGTGGCGATGCAATCCGTGTTTCTCGGGATCGCGGGCGCGGTGCTGGGCGCCGCCACCGGTAATCCAGACCTGTGGGTCATCGCGGGCATCACCATCGTCGTCAAAGCAATCCTTCTGCCCTGGCTGCTCATCTGGGTGGTGCGGCGGATCCAAATCCCGCGCGAGATCGAGTCGGTCATTCCCATCAATGCCACGCTCGCGCTCGCCGCCGGCATCGTGGTGTTGGCTTTCCGCCTGAGCGCCTCGCTGGGACCGGTGCGGCAGGCAATCACCGGCAACGCGCTGCCGGTGGGCATTGCGCTGATTCTGCTTGGTGTGCTGGTGATGGCCGCGCGGAGAACCGCGCTGGTCCAGATGGTGGGCCTGTTCGCATCGGAGAACGGCATCTTCTTCACCGCCATGGCGGTGACCCAGGGCATGCCGCTCATCATCGAGATCGGCATTCTCCTCGACGTGGTCCTCGGCGCACTGGTGATGGGCATTCTGGTGCTGCGCGTGCGCTCCAGCGTGGATACTGACATCGCTGACCTGGAGAACCTCAAGGGCTGATGATGGCTTCCAGTCTGCTCTGGCTCACCCCGCTCCTCTCCTTCGCCGTCGGTCTCGGCATGCTGCTGGTGCGCGACCGGCGCGTGCTGGCGACCCTCGACGTGGCGGGATCACTGGC
>PMIX01000252.1:20660-37953 GCA_003158395.1 Myxococcales bacterium
TGTGGATCGCGATGGAGGGCACAACCATCACCTCAGCGCTGCTCGTCGGTTTCCACGGTGACAAGCACGGTCTGGAGGCGGCCTGGAAATACATCATCGTGACCACCATCGGCATCTCGTTCGGGCTGTTCGGGACGGTGCTGGTGTACGGGGCGGCGGCGCACGCGCAAGGGGGTGTGCTGGCGGGAGCGATGAACTGGTCGAGCATCGTTGCCGTCGCACCTCACCTCGACCCCGGGATCATCCGTATCGGATTCATCTTCGTGATAGTGGGCTACGGGACCAAGGCCGGCCTGGCCCCGGTGCACATGTGGCTGCCCGATGCGCACAGCCAGGCGCCAACGCCAGTGTCGGCCTTGCTGTCGGGCGCTCTCATCAAGTGTGCGCTGTTTGGTATAATCCGTTTCCACACCATCGCGCGCGCTGCCTGTGGCCCCGAATTCAGTCAGGGACTCCTGCTGATCTTCGGGCTCCTGTCGGTGGTGGTGGCGACCCCCTTCATTCTCGCCCAGCACGATCTCAAGCGCCTTCTCGGCTATCACAGCGTCGAGCATGTGGGGATCATCGCACTCGGGCTGGGTTTCGGTGGGCGGCTGGGCACCTACGGGGCGCTGCTGCACGTGATCAACCACGGGGTGACCAAGGCCCTGGTGTTCCTCGTCGCCGGCGACGCCATCGCCCGCTACGACACCCGCGATATGCGCATGATACGGGGCTTGATGGGGATCGCGCCGCTGGCAGGGACGCTCCTACTCATGGGCGCCCTTTCACTGGCGGGCACGCCGCCCTTTTCCATTTTCATCAGCGAGTTGATGGTGATTCAAGCCGGACTCGCGGCCGGTCGCACCGTGGTGGTGGCCGCATTTCTCGTGGTAGTCGTGATCATCTTCGCCGGACTCATCCATCACGTAGGGCAGATGGTCTTCGGCACGGCCGCGGCCAGTGCGAGCCGCGAACGCGAGGCGCATCTGCCAATGTTGGGTATGCTGTTGCTGGTCGCGGCGATGGTGCTGCTGGGGGTGTACATGCCTGCCGGTCTTGACCGCGTGCTGGCGCGCGCGACGGAGATCATCATTGGTTGAGTCAACGCCGACCCTGGAAGGACTGAAGCAACGCCTGGCAAGCTGGGCCGGTTTCGAGCGCGGTCCACGCCCCCAGGATCTGACCGCTCGGCTCAACCGTGCTGAGGACATACCGGCCGCCGTGGCGGAGCTGTGTGCGGCCGGCATGGCACTGGCGTCGCTCGTCGCGACCGACGAGGAGACGACAGCCGAGCGGGATCTCAAAATCCGCTACATTTTCGAGCCGGCCTCGCACAGCCTGCGCCCCTTGCCCGACGTCTTCGTGACCCTGGTGGCCTCGCTCGATGCCGCCCGGCCGGAGTTGCCATCGATCGCGGTCGAGGTTCCTGCGGCCAACTGGCACGAACGTGAGGCGCAGGACCTGTTCGGGATCGTGTTCTCGGGGCACCCCGACCCGCGGCCTCTAGTCGTGCATGACGGCTGGCCCAAGGGTCTGTACCCCCTGCGCAAAAGGTTCCAGGCCGGACAGCGTCCCCCGGTGGAGCCCGCTGAAGAGTTTCCCCACCTGCTGGTCGAGGGTGAGGGCGTGCTGGAGGTACCGGTGGGCCCGATTCACGCTGGGATCATCGAACCCGGGCACTTCCGCTTCAGCACCGTGGGGGAATCCATCCTGAACCTCGAGGCGCGCCTTTTCTACACGCACCGGGGCCTGGAAAAACGCATAGAAGGGATGACCACGATCGACGGCTTCCATGTCGCCGAGCGGATATGTGGGGTGTGCTCGGTCGCGCATGGGCTCGGGTTCTGTGAGGCGGCCGAACAGATCGCCGGGATCGAAGTGCCGGGACGGGCACGCGTGCTGCGCACCCTGGCGCTCGAACTGGAACGTCTGTACAACCACGTGGGCGACATCGGCAACATCGCCGCAGGGGCGAGCTACCACTACGGAACCTCGGCCGGGTTGCGCATGAAAGAGGCGCTGCAACAGGTGGGCGAGCGCCTCACTGGGAACCGGTTCCTGCGCGGGCTACTCGTGCCGGGCGGTGTCCGCTTCGATCTATCGGCCGAAGAGGCACGCTCGGTCAAGACCACGATGGCCGCCACCGCGAAGGCGCTCGCCAGTCTGATGGAGCGCATCGAGAACAATCCGACCGTGATCGACCGGTTGGACACGACCGGGCTCCTGCCCCTGCCAGATGCCATTGCGCTGGGGGTGACCGGTGTGGGCGCGCGGGCCAGCGGCGTCGACCGGGATGCCAGGCGCGATCACCCCCACGCCGCGTACGGGGTCGGAAGCGATCTGAAGGTGACAGTCGCTACCGAGTCCGACGGCGACGTCCACGCCCGCCTCAACCTGCGCGCAGCCGAGGCCCGCGAATCGATGCGACTGGTGCTCGCCTTGCTGGCGAGCCTGCCGTCCGGGCCACTTGTCGCGCCGATGCCCGCGGCCCTGCCCCCTCGGCGAGTCGGCCTGGCAGCCATCGAGTCGCCGCGAGGCGCCGCGATCCACTGGTTGCGCTCCGATGCGGCGGGCCGAGTCGATCGGTACCACCTGCGCTCGGCCAGCTACGCCAACTGGCCCGCTGTCCCGCTCGCCGCGCAGAGCTCGATCATTCCCGACTTCCCCCTGGTCAACAAGAGCTTCGAGCTCTGCTACTCATGCACCGACCGATGAACCAACCCGTGAAAGTCCTGCCATGCTGACCGCTCTCTTGCGAAGCCTGCGCACCGGGGTGGTGACGATTCGCTACCCCGACGAGCCAGCGCGGCCGCCCGAGCGGTTTCGGGGCGCGCCGCGGGTTCGGCCGGGGGCGGCGGTCGCCACGCTCCCGCCGCCGGCGGTGTGCCCCTCGGGCGCGATTGCTGGCGGGCCGGGGCGCTACGCGATCGATCGGGCGCGCTGCTTGTATTGCGGCCGTTGCGCCGCAGCCTCGCTTGACGGTGCCATCGAACTGGGACGCCAGGTCGAACTCGGCGCACGAAAGCGCGAGAGTTTGGTGGTGCAGGTCGAGGCGGATGCCGACGGCCGGGCCGTGGCGCTGCCGGGACCGCCGCGCGGGGAGGAGATCGCCGAGACGATCCGGCGCACCCTGGGACGCTCGCTGCACCTGCGCCACCTTGACTCCGGATCGTGCAATGCCTGTGACTGGGAGCTGACCGCTCTGCTCAATCCCGTGTACGACGTCCGNNGTCACAGGGCCCATGACCCGCAACCTAGAGCTGGCCGCCCGCCGGACCTACGAAGCGGTCCCCGAGCCCCGGGTGGTGATTGCGGTCGGTGCTTGCGCCTGCTCCGGCGGCATCGTCGGACGTAGCTACGCCAGTGCAGGCGGCGTGGCCGAGGTCCTGCCGGTCGACGCCTTCATCCCAGGCTGCCCGCCGCGCCCCGAGGCCATCATCTTTGGCATCCTGCTCGCGGTCGGCCGTGCATCGGCCAAATAGGGGTCTTGATTCGACACCGCGAAGGCATTCGCGGCCGTGACCCTGCCGACTCGGTCCTTGGGTTGACCAAGCGATCCTACGTCCGCCGACCGTTGCGCAGCGAAAGCGGGGCCGTGTCCACGGCGCGCGTGTCTACCACCAGGGCCAGGCCGAGCTGCTCGCGCAAATCGAGGTGCTGAGTGGTCACGCTCCAGCGCGCAAGGTCGAGGATGGCCTCTTCGGGTCGTCCCTGGCGCACGCGCGCATCCTTCACCAACTCGCGCGCGGCCGCCACCACGTCACCGCAGGCGAGCAAGCCGGTTCGATTTGCGCTCTCCTCAGCGGCGGCGGCCCATGCGCCAAGGTCGACGGAGGCAGGATCAGCGACCAATTGCTCGACCGCCGCATTCATAGACATCAGCTGTGCCCTGGGCAACATCTTTTGCAGGAAGGAGACATACTTGCGTACCGCAGCCGGATCCGTGTCGGGCAAGTCGAACTGGGGCCGCAGCAGCTTGATCGCCGCAGCCAGGATGACCCGCAGCTCGCTCTGCGTCGGCACCACCTGCGGCCACAGCAGGAAGTGGTCGGCGCGCAAGCCCACTAGCTTCTTTGCCAGCAGGAAGGCCAACTCGCGATCAGTCCGCCCCGACACCAGTCCTCGCCCCAGGACGAACGCCGGAAGCACCTGTTTGCCCTCCAGCAGGACCACGAGGTCGATCTCATCCGGCGCGGTCGGTGGAACATAGATCGCGGGCAAGGGCACGCCGATGAGTCGGCTGACATAGGCCAAGATCTGTGACACCGACGAGTTGTCCTGGGCCAGATCGACCCGTTGGTCGAGGTTGAGTCCCAAGGCTTGCGCCTCCCTAGCCCGCGACATGGCGATGCTCGCGCTGACCGCGGCCAGCACTTGGGAGATGCGCCGGTCCTGCCCTGGGCTGCACACCCAGCCCTGCCACAGACTCTCGTTCAATCCGGCCTTGGCCAGGGGTACGCCGGGCATGGCGTGCTGGCCGTAGAAAGCTTTCTCCTGGGCATTCGCTTTCATCAGCGCGCAAAGCGCCGCGCAGGCACAGAAAGCGCGGTCGTAGCGCTGGTGCTCGGCGTAGAGCCGGGCCAAGGCGCGGACCTGCTGGGCGGCTCCGTCGGCGTCGCTGGCTGCCGTCAAGAGCTGCTCTCGGATCTTGACAGCCCCGGCAAACCCTTGCGCGCCCTGGGCTTCGTACACCTCGACCAGCGCCTCGCGCTGCCGGTTGTCGTCCGGGGCGAGCGACACACAAACCTCATAGGCTGCCGCCGCTGCGGCCATATCCGCCTGGCGAACCCGGGAAACCTCGGCCAACCCACGCCACAGGGCGAGCAACCAGGGCCGCTTGTCGGCCGGGGGCGAAACATCCAGATGCTTGATCATGCGACGGTAGGCGCGCGCCAGCTCGCCCCAGTCTTGCCGGCTGGTCAGGATGCGCTCGATGCGCTCGAAGCTGCGGCGATCGTCCGGGTCCTCGTCGAGGGCCTGATTGTAGAGATCGACGGCCTCGACCGGGGATTCCAGTTCGTAGTTTAGAATGTTGGCCATCGCAACCAAGTAGCGGGCCTTGTTCCTCCCCGACTCGGCCTGCGCGAGCTGCAACAACACGTCCACCGCGCGCACCCACTCCCGTTCGAGCGTGTAGATCTCCATCAGCTCGTGCAGTGTCTCGGGATCATGGGGTCGCAGCGCAAGGGCTTGCTGGAAGGTGTCCTGGGCAGCCTTCTGGTCGTTCAACTCCTCACGCTGGAGGCGGCCGATGCGGCCCAGAATCTCGAACTGTTCGTCAGGCGACACGGCGCCCGACAGCAGCACGCGATGCTGCTCGATGAGGGCCGCAGCGTCAGCCGGTCCCCGCCCCTCCAACTTGGAATTGGCCTCGGCCAGTGCCTCGCGAAGATCCGGTAGATTGGGCGCCAGCTCGAGCGCCTTCATGAACGCCCCCGCGGCCGCGCGCGCGTCTCCCAGCGCCAGGTGGGCTTGGCCCAGAGCCAGCAAGTGCTCGGCACGATCGACGGCAGTCAGGTTGGCTTCAGCCTGGTCGAGGATCAAGGGCACCGTCGCGCAGACGTCCTGCCACCATCCCTGGGTTTCAGCGAGCTGCGACCAACAGAGCAGCGTCGGTAGATACCCAGCCTCGGCCGCGAACGCGCGCCGGTAGTTGACCCGCGCCCGTTCCACGTCCCCAGTCATCTGCGCTGACCAGCCCGCCCGCTGCCAAAGCCGCGCCCTGGGTTCGAGGGCCTGTTCGGCCGCCGCGGCCAAGGCCTCGAGCAACGGCAATGCCCGAGCCCAATCCTTGCGGCCCCACGTGATGTCAGCCATCACGGCAGCGGCTTGAGGATGCCCGGGAGAAAGGTCGAGCACGCGGCTGTACAGTCCCGCGGCCCCATCCAGGTCGTCGAGCCGGTTGCGATAGATCTCCGCAGCGTCAAACGCAAACTGGACCCGCGCCTGCGGATCAGAGGTGTTGGCTGATGCGGAGGCCAGACAAGCCGCCGCGCCCGACCAGTCGCCACGTTGGCCATGCAACGCGACCAACGAACGCAGCGCCGCATGGTTGGCGGGATCGGCCGCCATGGCCGCTTCCAGCGACTGCTCAGCCGCTGCCGCATCGTCGAGATCGCGCTGGTACCAACCCGCCATGGCCACCAGCATGTTGGCGCGCTTCGACTCCGGCGCCATCTCGGCCACCAAGCTGTTGCATTCGGCCAGCAGGTCCTGCCAGCGGTTGTGCGTGCTGGCCATGCGCGCCAAACCCGTGGCAAGTTCGTCGTTCGAGGGGTCTTCCTGAAACGCGGCTAGCAAGGTGATGAATGCGCGATCCGGATCGGCCAGATTGGTCTCGAAGATCTGCGCAGCGCGCATCAGGAGGCGCCCTCGCTCGGCAGCGTCCTTGGTGCCCTCGGTGCGCTCGATCAGCAGCCCGGCCAGGTCCTCCCAGCGCTCCTCGCGCACATAGCTCTGCTCGAGCCGCTGGAAATCATCGGCCCGAGCTGCATCCTCTGGCATTCCATCATCGAGCGCGTCGCTGCGCATGTCGCCTCCCTGCGAAACTCGACTAAGCCAGACACTGGCAATAAGGGCGAAAGCCTAGTCGCGCCGGTGAACAAGGTCAAACACTGTTGTCAACCAACCACGCCGCGGATCTGAGCCTTCCAGCTACGCAGCCCGCCCAGTTGTGTCAGAATGGTGCTGGCGAAGGAGTGGAGCATGGAAACTATTCTCCTGGGAGTCCTGGTCCTGACCGGCATCTCCTTGCTAACTGGCGTGCGCGTGCTGCGCGAGTACGAGCGGGGCGTGGTGTTTCGCTTGGGACGCGCCCGCAAGAGCCTAGCCGGCCCGGGGTTGGTCATGCTGTTGCCATTTGGCATTGATCGTGCCCGTATCGTGGACACCCGAATTCAGGCCATCCAGATCCCGCCCCAGGAGGTCATCACCCGTGACAACATTTCGATCGTCGTCAGCGCGGTGGTCTATGCCAATGTGGCGTCGCCCCGCCACGCCATCTTGGAGGTAGAGGAGTTCCTGCCTGCGACCTTGCAACTTGCGGCGACCACCTTGCGCGCTGTGGTTGGGAAACTGGAGCTGGACGACATTCTCTCCAACCGGGAAGGCATAAACTCCGAGGTGCGAAGCATCCTGGACACCCGGACCGAGCAGTGGGGGGTTGAGATCACTGCGGTCGAGTTGAAGGACATCGAGCTGCCCCAGGAGATGAAGCGGGCCATGGCACGTCAAGCCGAAGCCGAGCGTGAACGCCGCGCCAAGGTCATCGCAGCCGGCGGCGAGGTGCAGGCCGCCGCCCAACTCGCAGAAGCCGCACGCATGATTGCGTCCACCCCAGGCGCGTTGCAACTGCGGCTCTACCAGACCCTGGTGGAGGTCTCTGCCGAGGCGCGCTCGACCATCGTGTTCCCTGTGCCCATCGACATAATGGGAACCGGTGGCGCTCCCGGGCTGAGCCAGGCCCAGATCCAAACTATGATGCAAAGTGCTGTCGCCCTGGCGTCGTCACAGGAAACCCGGAGGCTCGCCGAGGCCGAGGCCGAGAAGGCCGGCAAATAGACGTTTCTGCAGACGTTGCGCCCCCCTACTTGATCCCGAGATTCCTCCGGATCCTGCTCGCCGGTTCTTCAAAATCCGGTACAAAACCCCGTCCCGTGACAAGCTCATAGAGCGCGATGTAGCGTCGGGCCGCCTCACAACGGACATCGTCGGAGAGCGGGGGCGGCAGTCCGTCACCCCGGTAGCCCTGATCGGCCAGAATGCGTCGCAGGTATTCCTTGTCTAACCCCCGTGGCTCCTCGCCCCGCTCGATGCGGACCTGGTAGTCGTCGGCATACCAGTAGCGCGAACTGTCGGGTGTGTGGACCTCGTCGATGAAGCAAAGACTTCCATCAACCCGCTGGCCAATTTCGTACTTGGTGTCGACCAGAATGAGACCGCGCTGAGCCGCAAGACTCTGCCCAAAGGCGAAGATGCGCGCGCACATCTCGGCCGCACGATCGAAGTCTTCGGCTGACAGCAAGTTCGCCGCCAGAATCTCATCGCGCGACACGGATCGATCGTGGTCGCCCTTTGCCGCTTTGGTGGATGGCGTGAGGATGGGCTTGTCCAACTTCTGGTTCTTGCGCATGCCATCACGCAGCTTGTGGCCACAAAAGAGCCGGCTTCCCCTCTCGTAGTGGTACCAGATGGAGGTGGTGGTCACGCCCGTCAGATAGGCGCGCATGACGAACTCAACTGGCAGCAGCTTGCACTCGGCGGCCACCATGACGGTCGGATCAGGCACCGAAAGCACGTGATTGGACGCAATCTGCTTGGTGGACTCGAACCAATAGGCGGCGATCTGGTTGAGCACTTGACCCTTGAACGGGATGGTCCCCAGGACCACATCGAAGGCACTGATCCGGTCGGTCACCACGATGGTGCGCCGACCCGCCTTGCTGTAGCAGTCGCGGACCTTGCCGACGTATTTGGCGCCCAACTCGGGGAAGTCAGTCTTTTCCAGAGTCTTGGCAAGCTGTGCTCGAATAAGGTCATTGGAAACCATAGCGTGTCTCCCTCGGCTGCTAGCCGTCAACGTCTCTCAGCGCTCGATCGATGATCACACTGCCCCAGCGCAGGTGGTGCCTGATATTGAACGCTTCATCCAGATCGGCGACGGTCAAGTGCGCGGCGATCTGCGGATCGGCGCCCACGCGCTCACGGAAGCTGGGCGCGGATCCCGGGGCCTGCCCCAGCGCGGCTGATGCGGCCAGCGCATGCTTCTGTACCAGCTCGTAGGCCGTCTGGCGCGCCAAGCCCTTGCGCACGAGAGCCAGCATCACGCCCTCGCTGAAGAAAAGCCCGCCGGTCATTTCCAGGTTGTGCCGCATGCGTTCTTTGTTGACCACCAGGCCGTCGATCAAAGTGGCAGCCCTTCGCACCATGAAGTCCGCGATCCCGGTGGCATCCGGGCCGATTACCCGCTCCACCGACGAGTGCGAGATGTCACGCTCGTGCCAGAGTGCCACGTCCTCCAAGGCTGCGCCGGCATAGGCTCGCAGCAGGCGTGCCAGCCCGCACAGGTTCTCGGAAAGGATCGGGTTCTTTTTGTGGGGCATGGCGGACGAACCCTTCTGTCCATCACCGAAGGCCTCCAGGGCCTCGGCAACCTCGGTCCGCTGCCAGTGTCGGACCGTGAGTGCGATGCGCTCGACAGCGGTGCCAAGCCGGGCCAAGGCCATGAAGTAGCCCGCGTGGCGATCGCGCGCCACGATCTGCGTGGGCACGACCTCCGGGTGCAAACCCAGGGCGCCCAAGGCACGGATCTCAATCTCCGGGTCGAGGCTAGCATAGGTGCCGACCGCCCCGGCCAGCTTGCCGGCCGAAATTTCTTCGCGCGCCGCCACCAACGCGCGTCGCGCACGGCCGACTTCGCTGAAGAAGCCAGCGAACACCAGGCCGGCCGTGATGGGCTCAGCGTGGATTCCATGCGAACGACCGATCATCAGCGTCAAACGATGCTGTTCAGCCTTGCGCGCCAGCGCTTGCGTGAGCTGGTCGACGCCGACCACGATCTCATCCGCTGCCTCGCGCAGCAGGATGGCCAAGGACGCATCCAGCACATCGGATGACGTCATGCCAAGATGGAGCCAACGCGCAGGTTCACCCGCGATTTCCTCGACATGGCTGAGAAACGCGATGACGTCGTGCTTCGTCTGCTCCTCGATTTCGGCAATGCGCTTGGCCTGCAGCCTGCCAGCGGTCCGCTGGCGCACCCTTTCGGCCGTTCCCGCGGGAACGCTGCCTGCGGCTTCCATCGCCTCACAGGCTGCCAACTCCACCCGCAGCCAGGTTTCGTAGCGGCGGGCATCGGACCACAGTTCGGCCAGCGCGGGTCGCGTGTAGCGTTCAATCATGTTGCAGTGCCGGGCAGAGCGTGTCCTTTTAGCGGATCACGGCGAGCGATTCAATGAAGTCTCTAGCTATCGCCACCCAATCGGAATTGCGCCCAAGCCCACCATGATCGCCAACACCCCCACGGTCACGAACACGAGGGCCCGGGCCGTGGCCCCGTTGAAGTAGCGCTGCGCCCTGCCTTCGCGCGCAGCGCGAGGCCTGGCCAGCGCCTGGGCCACACCACTCAGAATCAGAATCGCCCCGCTGAGTATGAAAAACTTCGGTCCAGCCTGTGCGGGGTTCATGTTTGCGCCTCGACCGACTGGCGATAGAGCGCCATCAGCCGCCGGGTCACGGCGCCAGCCTTGCCGTCACCCAGGGCCAGCCCATCGACCCGAGTCACAGGCAGCACGCTGCGCACCGAGCTGGTCAGGAAAACCTCGTCGGCCCGCCGGAGATCATCAGGGCTCATGAACGAGACCTCATGACTCGCGATGTTGTTCGTGCGTGCCAAGGCCCCCCTATCGAAGACCGGCACGGTGGCTTGTTCGGGCGTGCAGAGCTGGCCACCGATGTGAACACGGATTGACATCAAAGGAATGCCAAAGCTAGTACAATCATGGTAAGCAGGCCACCATCGGTATCAGGCCCCTTCAGGAGGGGGTGCGCATTGAACATTCTGCGTGTCCGCTGCAGAAGTGCTGAGGAGTTTCGCAGTTTCTACAACACGGATCATCCCGAGGGAGGGCTCTTCTGTCCGACCACCAAGCAGCTTGCACCGGATGACGAGGTGGTAGTTGAGATCGTCTGCAAAGCTCTGCCCAACCGAGTCTTTGTTCGCGGCACGGTGTTGTCATGGCGGCCGGCTCTGCCCCGGCTGCGCGTGCGAGCCGGTGCCCTGGTTAAGTTCGCAGCCGAAGAAGGCGCCAAGCGCGATTTCGTGTTGGAAACGCTGGATGGGCATCGCAAACCCACGCCACGGCGAAGACATACACGGATCCCGATCGGCTTGGCGGTCAAGCTCCGCCTGGCTAGCGATCCCGAGCCTATAGACGCCGACCTGCGCGAGATCAGTGCCAATGGTGCTCTGGTTTGCGCGCACGTGGTCCCACCGCTGGGCACCGAAGTGGAGCTGGACCTTGTGCCGCCTGGCGGCGTGGCGGCTATGGCCATCACCGGACGCGTGATCTATCATGCTGGTCCGGGGCAAAGCGGCATCCGATTTGTCTTTCGTGAGGGTGGCGGTTCGCGCCGCTTGCGTGAACTGGTGCGCCGATTCAAGAGCTCCTAGAGAATCTGTGCCTGGCACACCGACGGCAGCGTGGGAGGCCGCCGCTCTGACTTGGCTCCGGACGGCATTGCGTCGTTCATATCCGGACATGTGGGGCAGCCGACCTCGTGGCTCGGCTCACGGAAATTCCTGTTAGCGCCGATAGGGAAAGAGCCTGTAATATCAATTCGCTCATGAGACATTCGCTTTCCGCAGAGAAACAAAACAGCCAGATCGCGGCGGGCACGCTGGTCGGCGGTCGCTTCCAGATCCAGACCTTCCTAGGCGAGGAGGGCGGCAGCGACGTGTACCAGGCGCAAGATTCCCAGGGTGGCGCCTCGGTCGCGGTGCGTGTGTTCAGCGCAAAGGGAATGGCACGAACAGTCGCGGAGACTGACCTTGGCCAGGCTGCTCGCGTCCCACACAAGAACTTGGCGACGTTGGTTGCTTGGGGCCTCGAAGATAACCGTGTCTACGTTGCTGCGGAGGCCATAGATGGCGCGACGCTGCGGCAGATCTTTGATGCTAGGCGCAAAGAAGGCAAGGTGATCGGCCTGCCTCATGCCCATGTCTTGTTGGGGCACTTGGCTAACGCCCTGGACACGGCGCATTCAGCCTTGGTCCATGGAGGCGTCAATCCCTCGGCCATACGGGTTACTTCTTCCGGCCGGGTCAAGCTGACTGACTTGGGCCTTTCGCGTGCGCTGCCCGCGCTGGCTCGGCGAGGTGGTCCTGACTCGGACTCGCATGGGGCCTACCTCGCCCCTGAGTTGGCGGCTGGCGAAGAGCCCTCGCCCGCGGCGGACGTGTATTCCCTCGCGGCGATCCTCTACGAAATGCTCACTGGTCACGCCCCGACCTCGCCACTGTGGCCGCCCAGTCAGGTGAACTCGGCCATTCCACCTGCCGTGGATGCGGTGGTGGCGCGCGGCCTGGCTCCGCTGCCGGAGACGCGTTTCTCCCGGCCCAAAGAATTGTTGAACGCGCTAGGGGCCGCCCTCGCCAACATAGCGGGCGGCGTGCCCGCCGCGGCCAGTCCTCCGAAGGCGCCCGCCTCGGCTCGACTGACTGTGGGGAAGTCGTTCAGCGTCGCTGATGCTGTGCGCCTGACCGAGGAATACGAGCGCTGGCTCATCCAGAAGGACAAGCTCGACTACGGCCCCTTCTCCCTCGCTCAGGTCATGGCCCAGATGGACAAGGGCATCTTCAGCGGCGACGACATCATCGTTGATGTGGACTCGGGTAACCGGCAGAAGATTCGCGAGCATCCGCAGTTGCTCGAGTACACTCGTGTCACCGAACGCCGGCTCGAAACGCAGCGACGGGCCAAAGCCGAGCAGGCCCACGAGCATGTCGAGCGCAAGAAGGGCCGCTGGACGATTTTCATCATCGGCACGGCTCTCGTGGCCCTCGCCGCGGGCCTGACCTGGTTCATCCACAAGCGCGCGGCGGCCAAAGATGACGTCCTGGCCTCCCGCGTGAGCGAAGCCGACGTGGATGCCTTCCTCAAGGAAGTCAAGATCTCGTTTCCAGCACACAAGAAGGCGGCCGGCCCAAGGCACGGTGGGCCCGGCGGGGGCGTGGCTGGCCGGGCAGAAGACTTCAACAACAAGATGGAATTTGGCGATGTGAGCCAGACGGGTGGTGACGCCCTCCTGGATGAGGCTGTGATCGACAGAATCATGCACGCCAACTACCGCCGGCTGGTTCCCTGCATCATGGGCAGGGGTGTGTCGACCATCGAGGTCGACTTCGTGGTTCAGCCCAACGGACGAGTCAGGGCGGTGCAGGTCAACGGTCAGCGCAAGGGGCCGCTTCCGTCGTGCATCCTGAATCAGATGCAGTCTTTCGGCTTCCCCGCCTACAACGGCAAGAACACCATCGCAAGTTGGTCGATGTCGATCCGGTAGCTACTTCGCGAAGCCCGCGAGGCGCCCCTTGCCGGGCTGGGCGGCCAGCACGCGCAGGCCCAGGACGAGGTCGTAGGTGAACCAGAAGTGCTCATCCTTGGCCGTTTGCAGGCTCAGAAACTTGTCACGCAGCTCGACTTGAATGACCTTGTTCACCGGCATCACATCGCCGGGAGCGGCCACGAGGAAAACGGCTTCGCGCTCCTCGGGAATCGTGAAGGTGTCCTGACTGGCCTGTAGGCCCTCGGCCGAAAGCGCGGCGGCGATGGTGTCTTTGGTCATAAGCCCCAGTCTACAACGAGCGCAGCCCTTCTAGGGTACGCGCGATAGCGTCGGGCAAATCGCCCGCCATGAGGTTGTGTGAACCCAGTGTCCGGATTGCAATCTCGGCCGATTCGCCGTGCACAAATACGCCCGCGCAGGCGGCATCGGGTGCCGCCAGCCCTTGCGCCAGCAGGGATGCGATGACCCCGGTAAGGACATCGCCGCTGCCGGCGGTGCCCAGTGCCGCGTTGGCAGTCGGGTTGATGTCGGCCGTTCCCTCGGGGCGGGCGATCACCGTGCGCGCGCCCTTCAAGACAACCACGGCTCGCGTTCGCTCGGCCAGTCGGCGTGCGTAGCCCAAGCGGTCCTTCATGATTTCGCCGACCGGTAGACCGCAGAGGCGGGCCATCTCGCCCGGGTGAGGGGTCAGGATGCGGGCGGCGCGGGCCGGAGACGCCACACGCGCCACGTCCTCTCCCAGCAGGTTCAAGGCATCGGCGTCCACCACCAGGGGGATGGGCAACTCGGCGACCAGTCGGCGCACCAGCGCGGCCATGCCCGGACCGGTGGGAATGCCCGGACCCAAAGCTCCCGCCTTCACATGACCTGCCAGGGCCAGAATGCGCGCGTAACTCGCCTCATCCGCGTCGTCGCCGTCCGAGTAGCGCGCGGTCATCTCGGCCACGACCTTGGCGTCGAGCGCCGCCTGGCCAGCCGCTGTTGTCGCCAGGGTGGCCAAGCCCGCGCCGGTGCGCAGGGCCGCCCGCCCCGCGAGCAGCGCTGCCCCCGTCTTGCCAGCCGACCCGGCAATGACCAAGACGTGACCGGCCGTCCCCTTGTGCCCCCCTGGGCCCCGGCGGGGCAGCGTCCGCGCCACGCCTTCGCGTTCCAGCCAAGTGCAGAGTGGCCCTTCCGCCTTGGCGGCTTCCAAGGCGGTGTCGGGCGAGACGCCCAGATCCAGGACCTCGACCCGGCCGACCGGCGCATCGGGATCCAGCACCAAACCCAGCTTGCGGCAGGCCATGGTGGCGGTCACATGGGCGGAGAAAGCTACCCCACGGACGGCACCGGTGTCCGCGTCCAGCCCTGAGGGAATGTCGACCGCAACGCGCAAGGCATCAACCGCATTCATGCCCCGAATGGCAGCCGCGGCCGGGCCTTTGACGTCCGAACGCAAACCGGTGCCAAACACGGCATCGACGATCACGTCGGCCCCGGCCAGATACGCGCGCCAGGTGGTGGCATCCTCTTCAAACGAGGCATCGCGCACCAGCGCACCCGGCAGGGCCTCGAACACGCGAGCAAAAACCGCAGCGTCGCCGGCCATCTTCTCGCGCGGCATGGCCAAGAAGACCTGCACCTGAGCGCCCCGGTTGAGAAGGTGACGAGCCACCACGAAGCCATCACCACCGTTCTGGCCGGCGCCACACACTACGCGCACGTCCAGGCCCGCCAGGTGGGGCTTCTCCCGGGCGATGATCTCCGCGACCCCGCGACCCGCATTCTCCATCAGGACCAAACCGGGCAGTCCAAGCTTGTCAATGGCGGCACGGTCGACCGCTTTCATCTGGGCTGCGGAAAGAACCAAGGCCACAAGATCCTCCTACTCGGCGCCCCTTGCGCCGGCTGCGATGGCCGCGCGCATGTCGACCACGGCGCGTTCCATGCCCACCAGCATGGCGCGCGCGATGATGCTGTGACCGATATTCAGCTCCTCCAAAAACGGCAACGCCGCCACCAATCCCACGTTGCCATAGTCGAGACCATGCCCTGCGGCCAGACGCAGCCCTGCGTCCGCCACGACGCGCCCCGCCTTCTCCAGCCGGGCCAGCTCACGACGTGCGGCCGCGCTGTTGCCCGCGGCATGGCAGTAGTCACCCGTGTGCAGCTCGGCACAGACGGCGCCCAGATCAGCGCTGGCCCGCGCCGCGTCCTCCTCGGGATCGATAAACAGGCTAACCCCGATGCCTCCGTCGCGCAGGGTGCGCACGACGCTGCCGATGACGGCGCCCTGCCCGCGCAGATCGAGTCCGCCTTCCGTGGTTCGTTCCTGCCGCTTCTCAGGCACCAGAGTGCAGAAGTCGGGCTTGACGTCGAGGGCGATGTCCACGATCGATGGCACCGCTGCCATCTCCAGATTGAGCACCCCACGCACCATCTGGCGCAACAGGCGCACGTCCCGTTCCTGGATGTGGCGCCGGTCCTCGCGCAGGTGCGCGGTGATGCCATCGGCACCGGCCAGCTCGCACAGGCCAGCAGCCAGCACCGGGTCAGGGTAGATGGTGTCCCGTTGCTGGCGCAGGGTCGCGACGTGGTCGACGTTGACGTGCAGGCGAATCATTCCGCGAGCGCCTTCTGCATGATGGCGACGATCTCCTCGGCGTGAGCGCGGATCGTGTTTTCGTCGGTCCCCTCGATCATCACGCGCGCCTTGGATTCGGTGCCGGAGTAGCGCACGAGCACGCGACCATCTTGCCCCAAGGCGTCCTCCACCCAGCGGATGGCCGCCTGAACCCCGGGCAATTCGACCACAGGCGTTTTCTTCGCGACCTTGAAGTTGATGAGGACCTGCGGGTAGCGCGTCATGATCGCGGCCAATTCGGACAGCGGGCGCTCCTCTTGCACCATGACCGACAAGACCTGCAGCGCCGCAAGCAGGCCATCCCCGGTGGTCGCTTCTTCGAGAAAGACGATGTGTCCGGACTGCTCGCCGCCGAAAATGAATCCCTTCTCACGCATAGTTTCGACGACGTAGCGGTCGCCGACTGGCGCGCGCAGCAGGGTTCCGCTCCGCTCCGCCAGCGCCCGTTCCAGGCCCAAGTTGGACATCACCGTGGCCACCACGGTGTTTCCCGGCAGCGCATGGCGCGCCAGCAGCCGCGTGCCCAGGATGGCCATGATCTGGTCACCGTCGACGATTTCCCCGCGCTCGTCGGTGAGGATGACCCGGTCCGCATCGCCGTCGAGCGCAATGCCGATTGCGGAACGTGTGCGGCGAACCTCGGCCGCCGCCTTCTCGGGATGCAGAGCTCCGCAATTGTCATTGATGTTGCGCCCGTTCGGCTCGGCGGACAGCACGGTCAGATCGGCACCCAGCTCGGTGAATACTTGCGGCGCGACCCGGTAGGCGGCGCCGTGGGCACAGTCGACCACCACGCGCACGCCATCGAGGGTGCGCGCCTTGGGAAAACTGTGCTTGAGAAACTGGACGTAGCGGCCTTCCCCGTCGTCGATGCGGATGGCCTTGCCGATCTTGGGCTCAGGACCCGGAGTCAACGGCTCCGGGTCGATCATCCGACGCTCGATGTCCGCCTCCACCTCGTCGGGTAGTTTGAAACCGTCGGAAGCGAAGATCTTGATGCCGTTGTCCTGATAGGGATTGTGCGAGGCACTGATCACCACGCCCGCGTCGGCGCGCATGCTGGAAGTGATGAACGCGATAGCCGGCGTGGGCAAGGGACCCACCAACATGACATCGGCACCCGCCGCTACGATGCCCGCCTCCAGTGCGCTTTCGAGCATGTACCCCGACAGGCGGGTGTCCTTGCCGATGACGACGCGGGAGCGTCGGCCGCGCATGCGAAACCGTTCGGCCACTGCACGGCCGAGGGCCAGTGCGATGTCCGCGGTCATCGGGTATTGGTTCGCGACACCCCGGATCCCATCGGTGCCGAAAAGTCTTCGCGCCTCTTCCTTCTTACTCATGCGACGGACCCATTCTAGTCGACTTGCTCGGCTTGGGCGATGGCTTCGGCTACGCGAACCACGTCGCACATGGCTAGGACGTCGTGCACCCGCACCGCATCCGCACCATTCATGATTGCCACGGCCACGGCCGCGGCGGTGCCGAAAACCCTCTCGGTCGCTGGCCGGACAGCTCGCGTGGGGAGCCCGCCGGCTCCCCCTGCGGGGGCTTCGGGACCGACGACCACCCTGCCCGCCCCGCGCGCTTCGCGCGCGCCCTCGTCGCCGGCGGCGGACCATCGCG
>PMIX01000409.1 GCA_003158395.1 Myxococcales bacterium
GCCGCCTGTTCCAACGATTCCACCCGGCGCAGTGGCTCCGGCAACTGGGGTCGTGCCACCGCTGGCCGGCAGGCCCCCGACCGCAGCGCCGCCGCTGCCCGGCAGGCCGCCGGCGGCATTCCCGCCCGAAGCGGGCTTGGTCTGCCCACCCGCGCCGGGCGCTCCACCCCCGCTTGCCCCTGCACCTCCGCTACTCACCGAGCCGCCAGAATTTTGCATGCTACCGCCGGTACCGGCGGTGCCAGAACTGCTTGAGCAAGCGGAAGCGACAAGTGTCGCCGAGAGGAGGACCGTCAGAAGGGCGCCTTTTCCTTGCATGGAACACTCCTATAACAAGAGGGGACAGCGACTCTAAACAATAGATCATTGCGGCAGCAATTAAAGGGATGGCTCCAAGATGCCTGAGCGCGCGATGAAGAATCCTTACGCGGCCAGCATATCCATCGCTGGACCATTTGCCCCGGCGAGGCTCGCCATTGAGCGTCATTCCCGACGCACCGGCGCGAGATCTACTCAGCGGGCCCGCCCTGGGCCTTGCCATGGGGGCCGGGCGCCGGCAGGGCCGCCAGAAGCGCTTCGACCTCCTCGAGGCTCGCTGGCTTCGGGAGGTGGCGTTCGAAGCCCGCCTCTGAGGCTCGCTGCAGGTCTTCGGGAAGCGTGTAGCCGCTCAGGGCCACCAGGAAGACGTCCTTCAGTGATTCGTCAGCCTTGAAGGCCCGCGCGACCTCAAGACCATCCATTCCCGGAGGCCCGATATCACACAGCACGGCCTCGGGCCGGAACTCGCGGGCCTTGGCAATACCTTCGGGGCCGCTGTACGCCACCTCGACCTCATGCTCGCCGGACGCGAGCACCTCGCGCAGGCTGTCTGCCGCGTCGATGTTGTCCTCAATGACCAGCACCCGTCGGCGGCTTTTCGCCGCGTTCTCGCTGCCAGTTTGCGATGCGGTGGCTTCCTCCATCGCCAGCGGAAGATGGACGGTGAACTCCGCCCCCTGGCCGAGCCCCGCGCTCTGGGCGGTGACGTCACCCCCGTGTAGCTCGACCAGACCCTTCACCAGCGCCAGCCCGAGCCCAAGTCCGCCCTTGCTCCGGTCCGAGCTGGAATCCACCTGGCTGAAGGGCTGGAATAGGCGAGACACCATCTCTGGCGCCATGCCCACTCCCGTGTCCACGACCTGGATAGCTGCTCGTTTCTCCGCCCTTTCGGCATGAACGGTGACCAGGGTTGCCCCACCTGGGCCAGTGAACTTGGCCGCGTTCTGCAGAAGGTTGCCGATGACTTGCGCCAGGCGATTCCCGTCGGCGTTGACGAACACGGGTCTGGGGGCGGGGTGGAATTCGAGGTGCACCTCGGCTTTGTCAAAAAGCGGGCGCTGATCCTCGATCGTTTGCCGCACCAGCGCGCTAAGCTCCAGCCGCTGACGCTGAAGCTTGATCTCGTTTCGCGTGATCCGAGTCACGTCGAGGAGGTCGTCAACCAGCCGGGCGAGTTGATCGACCTGTCTCTCGATGACAGCCTGAGCCCGGCGAACCTGATCACCTCCCGCGGTTGCGCGGACCAAGACCCACAGGCTGCTCTTGATGGGAGCCAGCCGATTCCTGAGCTTGTGTGAAAGCACAGCCAGGAACTCGTTCTTGCGCTGATCGGCCTCGGCGAGCTGGAGGTTGGCCGCACGCAGCGCCGCTTCGACTTGCTCGCGTTCCGTCAAATCAAGCACGAATGACAAGACGGAAAATCTGCCAGATGGATCGTGCAGCGTGGAATTGAACCATTCGCAATGGATCACCGAGCCGTCTTTGCGGACGTTGCGGTGTTTGTTGACACTGCGCGGGCGCTTGCCGCTAAGCATGTCCGCGATGACCGCCTCCACCAGGGGCCGGTCCTCGGGGTCGATCCAGTTCGATTCGCTGATGCGCTGGCCGATGCTCTCCTCGGCCGTCCAGCCGAAGACTCTTGTTGCTTCATCCGACCACCGCACGATTCGGGTGTCGTCAGAGGACCACTCGATGACCGCGAGGGGAGAGTTCGCGAGCAGCGATTCCAATCGATGCTCGGCGTCGTGACGCTCTTGTTGCGGGACTTCGATGATGGCGTCAACCTCAGCGGGTGGCCTCTCGGAGACATCGAAGGAGCGCTCAAGACGCTGCTCGCTGTTGCGGAGTGTCTCCTCGTCTTGCTTGGGTTCGGTGATAACAGCGCCTGCCTCGGCTCTTCCATCCTTGCCGCTCGACTCAAGCTCGGCGATGCGCGCCTCGAGCTGGCGGATGCGCGCATCTTTCTCATCCTCGCGGGCGGTCAGCTCAGCCTTGCGTCCAGCCCCTTTTGCGCGCTTGCCCCGACGGGGGGACGGGGGACGCTCGACGCTCATGGGGCCTCCTCGGCCATGCGCCGCGCGAGTGCCTGCAAGCGGCCGCGATTCTTCGCCTTCTCAACGTCTGGTCGGAGGCTCATTTTGCATTCCCAGACCGGCCCGGTTTAGCACACGACAGGCCGCATGTCAGCCCCGTGTCGGACCCGGTCTTCCGAGCACGAATGGGCTCGTGCTTCAGCTCAGCGAAAATGGATAGCTCACGATCTGGCTGGTTCCGGCCGGCGGGAAGCGCAGTCGTCCAACCACGCCCTTGATGCAACCGAAGAGTCCGCCCTTCTGCAAAATAGCCGGCGCCTCGACCCGCACCCCGCGTACCGTGCCAGCGCGCTGGATGCGGAACTTGATGGTTACGCGGCCGGGCACGTAGGTTTCCGCGTCAGGACGTGCACGTGAGATGCACTCGAGGATGGCGGATTCCTCGCTGCGGAAGCGCTCGTCGATCTGATCCTGGCTCAGCTCGGGCAGCTCCTTGTCGTTCGACATATCCAGGCGCAGAACGTCGGGCGTGGACAAGTCGTCGCCCTGGGCCACCGAACGCACGTCCGCAGCCGACAATCGGACCGGTTCGGGTTCGGGCTCGCTCGTCGCAGGCGCGACGGGCGCCCGCGCCACACGCACGGCCCCTCGCCCGCGCCGTTTGGCCTTCCTGGGCGCCGGGGCCGGGCCGGTATCCGCGGTCGCCACGGCCGGCCGGGCCGCCTGGCTGCGCTGGTGCTGCCAGAAGAGGTAGCCACCGAAGGCCAGCGTGGCGACCAGCAAGCCGAGAAGAAATCCCTTCACACGACTAGTTCTTCCGTGACCATGGGCTGCAAGAGCACGCGCGGATTCTGGAACAACCGCCGCACTGGGGATGCCAGCAGATACCCGAGCCACCAGGGACAAAGTCGACGCGCCATCAGGCTCTTTTCAAGCGGGTCACTCATCTCCGCCCGCGATTGCCCGCAGCTGCGCCGCACGCTCGCTCGTCGCCCACGCCTTCCACCGCTCTCGCGTCGTTCCCGCATACCGCGCAGCGGCAAAAGCCGCCCACGCGTCCCGATAGGCCAGCCACTTCCTCTGCGCCGTGTGCAAGCCCTCCATGCTCGCCTCCCCATCCTCGCCCCCCTTGAGTTTCTCGACTACCCGCGAATAGACCGCGTTCAGCTCGCCGTCGCTCTTCTTGAAATCCGACTTGGGCGGAAAACTCCCCGCTTCAAACTTTCGCAGGGCGGACAAGAAGTCGTCCCGCAGCCGTGCCTTTTCCCCGACGTCCTGTTCGTCGTACGTCGAGAAGAAGCCTTCTGCCGCCTGCCAAAGCTCGTCAAACGCCTTTTTCTGGGATGCCGTCCAACCGGCCATCAAGGCGTCGAGATCCTGCTTTCTCTTGCTGGCGGCCGTGTGCTCCGCCCGCGCCGAGCAGATGCCCGCTTTCAGGTCGCTCGTCACGAAGTCGCAGAAGCGGAAATCCTTCTTCACCTTCGCGCCCTTGCTTGCCGACAGCGCGTCGACCGCGCGGATTAGCTCGGCAGGCACGTCGCTCGCGTGGCAGGCCAGGGAAATCGCGAGCTTCACGTTGCGCGACACCCCCCAGCCGTTTGCGTAGACCTCGGCGAGCGCGTTCATGTCCACGGGGCTCTGGGCCAGCAGGCAACGCAAATACTTCCCGTCGTTCTTGGCTACACCGAGGCCTGTCCGGTAGGCAGAGCAATCGGTGGCTGGCCGCGAGAAAAGCGAAAGCTCATCCTTGGTCAATGTCGTCGGAATCTTCGGCTCGCCTGCCTCGTAGCACCGGTCGATGGTCGCGAGCTCGGCCTCCGCGCGGTAGCCGAAATCCACATGAAGACGACGCGCCAGATCAGCGAGCTCCTTGGCCTGGGTCACGTCGGCTTTGCTGCCCGCACGGAAGAGTAGGCCGTCGAGAGCGAAGGGAAAAGCTGGCGCGTATCCCAGCGCCGCGGCTTTGACGAAGGCCGCCGGATTCGGATCGGCCGTGTTCATACCGATCCAATACCAAGCCTCGGCAAGGCCGCCCTCCGCAGCCTTGCGCGCCAACGCCAGGGCTTCGCCGTGTTTGTGGGCCCTCTCGAGAACATCGGCTCGAGCCAGCTCTTGCTGCGGGGTCTCCGGAGCGGCGGCGACCGCGATCTTGCCGGCGAGCAAACACCCCAGAACCGGAACGAGGCACTTCATGGCGTTCGAGCATAGTACAGCTCGCACCTCTGGATGGACTTTTCGACCATCCAGGAGTCGTCGCTCGCA
>PMIX01000094.1 GCA_003158395.1 Myxococcales bacterium
GCCCGGAATTCGCCGTAGAGCTTGCTGAAATTCTCCACCTCGATGCTGCTTCTCATTGCGGAATCGTTCTCCTTAAGTGGGAGTCGACTTCGAAGTCCGCGCCAAGCAGTTCGCCAAACGTATCTGGCGTTTGCCTTGGGCGAGGTCTCGCTCACGAGGGTCAATTTACCACGCGCGGTGCTGCTTGCGTCTGCGCCTGGTCCGATGTCTTTCGAGAGCCACCGCCAGCACCGACCAAAGCCAGGGCACCCGGATGGCTCCCTGGCAAGGGACGGGGCCGTGATACCGTGGAAGGATGGTTTCAAAGTCCTGCGCCGTTGCCGCGGTTGCACTTATCGCGCTCACCACCCCTGCCGCATGCGGCGGCGGAGGATCGCCGTCGTCCGGCGCAACCAAGACGCCGCCAACGAACCCGCAAGACGGACCACCCGCTGGTTACCCGGATGGAAACGCGGTCATTCCCGCCGAGGGGCAAGCCGAAGACGTGTCGTCGCCCACCACCGTCATTGGAACGGGAACCCCCGCGAACTGCACCGGCGACGCGTTTGTGGCGGCGGTCGCGAACGGCGGCATCATCACATTCAACTGCGGGGCCGATCCGGTGACCATCGTTCTCACTTTGACCGCGAAAGTCTTTAACGACAAGGGGACCAAGCTCGTGATTGACGGCGGCAACAAGGTCACGTTGAGCGGTGGCGGCACGACGCGCATCCTCTATATGGCCACCTGCGACAAGGCGCAGGTTTACCCGCCGGGACCGGGCGACTGCAACACCAACCCGGGCGTCCAGCTTGTCGTGCAGAACATCACCTTCGTCGACGGTAGCGCGAAAGGCATTGCCGAAGGCGCGAACAATGACGGGGGCGGCGGCGCGATCCACGCGCAGGGCGGAAGCCTCAAGGTCGTCAACTCGCGCTTTTTCAACAACGTGTGCGACGACCTCGGATCCGATGTCGGAGGCGGCGCGATTCGCAAGCTCGACTACCTGATTGCGGCGGGCGCCGGCCCGAAACGCCCGGTGTGGATCGTCAACAGCACGTTCGGTGGCAAGGCGGGCCTGGGTAACTCCTGTGCCAATGGTGGC
Source organism: Myxococcales bacterium (assembly GCA_003158395.1). Classification (GTDB taxonomy): domain Bacteria; phylum Myxococcota_A; class Polyangia; order Fen-1088; family Fen-1088; genus Fen-1137. The sequence continues at coordinate 1,085 of PMIX01000094.1, forward strand.
GCGCTCAGCAGCATCGGCGTGTCGTGGAACATCATCAACACGCTGCTTTCGGAGAACACTGCCGTCGGCCACGGCGCGAACAGCGGCCAGGGCGGCAATGGCGGCGCCATNNCAACATGGCAAACGAAGGTGGCAGCGCGATTTTCTTCGTCAGTAACAACCAAACCGGGTCAATCACCATCACAGACTCGATCACCCGCAACAACCCCCGCGGCACTTTCGAGACCCCCGATCTTCCCGGCTTCTACGTCATCGCCAAGNNGCCCAGGTCATCAACTCGCAGATCCTGCGCTAGCTGGGTGTCCACGAAAGCGGATCAAGTCCAGCGTCCTACTTCGCTCGCTTGACGCTGACACGGAAGCTCGGGCCCTCGGGCGTGATGGACAGAATCTCGTGGCCCTGCTCGGTGAAGCTGACGGGCACGTTCTCGGTCGGGGCGCCACCGTCGAGCAGCACATCCAGCGTCTCGCCCACAGCGACCTTCTCCAGCGCGATCTTGGCTTTCACGAAGTTCATCGGGCAGGCCACGCCGCGTAGGTCGGCGACCGGGGCTGCTGGCGTCCGTGCCGCCCTTGGCGCCGGTTTGGCGATCGGGACCAGGCGAAACTGGAGATTGGCGTCCAGGGAAGCGAACAGGTCAAGCACCCGCTGGTGGAAGACGCGGGCTCTTTCCAGCAAATCGTCCAGATCGTCCCGGTCGCCGAGGCGCCAGTCGAGGGCGGCGGCGAGCAGTTGTTCGGTATCAGGGGCGACCCATCCTGGCGTGATCAGGTGCTGCGAGACAGCGGCGGAGACCTCGCGGTCCTTGCGCGCCTCGATGCCAAAGAGCGGCAGCAGGGCGCGAGCGGTTGCGGTGATGGCGCGGTGGACGTTGGAACTGCGGTCAGAACCAGTCGCGGCTCGCTCGGCCTGGGCCAGGGCATCGGCCGCGTCTTCCAGGTCGACACGGACCACGTCAAGAACGCCGGCACCGCACTCACCGGGTCCGCGACCAGCTAGCGAAAAGGGTTCGCTACCTCCCACGTCGACGTAGAGATTTTCGGGCGCATGGTCTGGCACCTGGGCGAAACCCTGAACCAGGAGTCCCAACGCCTCAACGCTGGCAATACCCTGAGCGTAGATTTCGGCCACAAGCTCGGGAACCCGCCTGGCGGGGACTGCGCCCAGGCGTTCGCCGAACTTGACGTGGCCTTCCTCTGGGCGTCCGTCAGCCAGGACTTCGTAAAGCGGCATCAGTCGGCCGTTGTGTCGCCTGGCGCGCCCTTCGAAGCCGAGAGCCGCAATGACGTGATTGCCGCAAGCATTCGGGCAGCCACTGAGGCGAATGACTTCGGGACCCGCAGCGGTTTCGACGGAACCAAGACGTTGCTCCAGGGCATCGGCAAGCGCGGGCGAGAGGCAAAGCCCCAACTTGCAGGTGGAGGCGCCGGCACAGGCGACGATCTTCGGCTTTCGGGGTGTGGCAGGGATATCGAGCGCGGCGATGGCCGCGCGAGCCGCTGCCACGCGCTGGGCCGAGATGCCGAATACCAGCAAATCCTGTTGCTGGGTCGCCGCCACGAGGCCGGCGCCCAGGTCGCGTGCGATGTGGGCGACCTTGGTGAGATCCGCTCCAGGAATTCGTCCATTCTGTAGCTGCACGTGCAGCGTGAAGCGCGTTGGATCTCGTTCCACCAGAAAGCCCCGGGGCACTGGTGCGTCGATTACGCCGGGAGCTCCGGTGAACGACGCCGGAAGCGGTCGCAGCACGGGAACAGCTTCGGCCAAACCTTCGCGCTCGACGGCGGCGCGTTCCTTGCGGTACTCGTCGACAAACGCCTCGCGGCCCAGCCTGCGCAGCACGTGGCGTAGGCGAGCCTGGTGCCGGTTGGCGCGATCGCCCAGGCGATCGAAGAGGCGCTCCACGGCCTCGGCCACCAGGAACACCTGCGCTGGTTCGATGAATTGCTCGATCAAGACGCCTGCGGCTGCCTGTGGCCCCAGCCCGCCGCCCGCATAGGCGGAAAAGCCTGGTCGGCCATCGCGCTCGTGGGCGAAGAAACCCAAATCGTTCACCGACGCGAAGGCGCAGTCGTCGCTGCAGCCCGAGAAGGCGATTTTGTACTTGCGAGGCAGACTGAACGAGCGAGGGATCTGCAGCAGGTACTCGGCTGTGGCGATGGCGTGCGGGGCCACGTCGAACACGGCCTTGGGGCAGACCGAGGCACGCGGGCACGCGGTGACGTTGCGAACCGTGTTGCCGCCGCCGCCACGCGCGCTGAGGCCGACTTCGAGCAATTTTTCCTGCACCGCCACAGTGGATTCCAGCGCCAGATCGTGAATCTGGATGTCCTGGCGAGTGGTGACGTGCAGGACGCCGTTGCCGTACTGACCGCCCAATCGGGCGATGCGCTCAAGCTGGTGGGGCAGGGCCAGGCCGGCGCCCAGGCGCACGCGCACCATGAAGCGGCCTGCCTCGCGATGCTCGTACACTCCCATGGGCACGCGGAAGGCGCGAAAGGATGCGGCGTTGATCTCGCCACGCTGGAAGCGCGCCACCTCGGCGCCAAAGCCAGCCACGTCCTGGCGGACGCGCGCGGGGAGGCGAAGAAGAGTTTCGGTTTCCACGTTCAATTGCTTTCCTGAGGACGGTCTTCGAGAAATTGCACGGCCTGCGCAACCAGCGCCGTCCGGCGGGCCGGAGTGTCCAGCGCCGAGCGAATAAGGTGGCGTTCTCGGCGGAGCGCTGTCAGGTCGCCATCCCGAGATTCGGGCAGGAGCTGGCGCAGCACTTGGGCAAGCAGACCCGCCAGCGCAGGCGAGGCGCCGCTCGTGGAGATCGCCAACCGCACCGGCCCTCGGTCCACCACAGCGCCGAGGTGAAAGTCGGCGTCATCGGGTGAGGTGGAGCCTGCCACCCAAACTTTCGCGTCCCGGGCCGCGACGCTGAGCCGCTCATTCAACTCGCGATCGTCGGTGAGCGGGAAGAACAACGCATAATCCGAGGTCACATCTTGCACTCGCGCGCACCGCCGCAGCAACTCACCATTCGGTGAGGTGTGCAACAGGCGGCGCACCGATTCGAGTACCTCGGGCGCGATCAGGGTGACCACCGCGCCGGCGTCGAGCAAGGCAGGCAACTTGCGTTCCGCGGCCCGGCCACCACCCACCACCAGCACTCGGCGACCAGCGAGGTTCACGAACAGGGGCAGGCGCGTGTTCATGCCGCCGCCTCGACCGCTTGGCGCGCCGACGCCTGTGCGAGAGCGACAGCGGCGCCCACATAGATAATCCCCGGGCCATCGGTTCGTGGCACCAGCTCGCCGGCAGCCGCACGGGCCAGCGTGGCCACCGCCACGTGTTCATCCGCCAAGGTCGCGTTTTCGACCAGGACAATGGGCAGCTCGGGTGAGGCGCCGACGCCAATCAATCCAGCGGCCAGCCTCTCGACTTGGCGCGAGCCCATGAGCACAACCGTGGTGCCTTGGTGGGCGAGCAACGGACGGAAATCGAAATCGTCGTGGCGAAGTGCGTGTCCGTCGAAGACCACCAGCCGATTGGAAAGGCCCCGGTGGGTGGGCGAGAAAAGCGCCGCGGCGGCCCCGGCAAGCAGCGAGCTGACGCCCGGAACGATTTCAAAGGGGATGCCGGCTGCGCGCAGGGCGAGAATTTCCTCGCCACCCCGGCTGAACAGCCCCGGATCCCCGCCCTTCAAGCGCACCACGCGCTTGCCCCGTTGGGCTCCCTCCACCAGCAAAGCGCAGATCTCTTCCTGGCTGGTGCTGTGCTTTCCGCAGCGCTTGCCCACGAAATGGATTTCCGAATCTGCGGGGAAGAGCGCCCGAAATTCGTCCGAGATCAGGGCGTCGTACACGATCACCTCCGCCTGGCTGAGCACGCGGGCACCCTTCACAGTCAGATAGTCGGGATGCCCGGGACCGGCGCCCACCAGACTGACGAAGCCGCTGGTCATGTTGGCGACTCCTCTGCGATGATGAGTCCGGCGGCCACGGTTCCGTTGCTGGCTTCGTCGACCAGTACGAAGGCGCCGGTAGCGCGCTCCTCGGCGTAGGTATCGAAGGCCAGCGTCCGGGCGGTCTTGACGCGCACCTTGCCGATCTCGTTCAAGGCAAGCTCGGCCGGTCCGGGCAGGTCCGTGAAGCTGTGGATGTCCACCACTGATTCAATGGCGGTGACGATGCCAGGAACGGAGGCGGTGGCGTGTCGCACAAGTAGCCGAGTGCGCGGGACAAGTGGCCGCTCCGCCATCCAGCACAGGCGCGCCGCGAACTCTTGCGAGACTCTCGGCGGGCGCTTGGCCGAGGCAATCACCTCGCCACGGCCCACGTCCACGTCGTCGCGTAGGCGAATGGCCACGGACATCGGCGCGAAGGCTTCGTCTACTGGCTCGCCGTAGCGATCGATTCCGGCGATAGTTGTGTGAATGTTTGAAGGCAGCACGACCACCGCATCTCCTGGACGAAACACGCCTGAGGTCACCTCGCCTGCGTAGGCGCGGTAGTCCTGCAGTGCCGGATCCCTCGGACGCAGCACCAACTGCACGGGAAATCGGCCGCGTTCGGGACCGCTGGGACGGTCAGCCTCCAAATCCTCAAGGTAGCGCAACAGGGTCGGACCGTCGTAGTACGGGGTGCGCGTCGACGACTCGACCACGTTGTCGCCCTCAAGCGCGCTGACCGGGATGGCGTGCACATCGGTGAAGCCAGAGGCACGGGTGAGCGCCACGAACTCGTCGCGGATGCGCTGGTAGACGTCTCGCGACCAGTCGACAGCGTCCATTTTGTTCACCGCCAGCACCACATGCGGAATGCGCAGCAGCCCCGCCAGATAGGCGTGTCGGCGCGTTTGCTCCAAGACGCCCTGACGCGCGTCGACCAATAGCACCGCCAGATCCGCCGTGGAGGCCCCGGTGACCATGTTGCGGGTGTACTGCAGGTGCCCGGGAGTGTCCGCAATGATGAACTTGCGGCGGGGCGTGGCGAAATACTTGTAGGCCACGTCGATTGTGATCCCTTGCTCGCGCTCGGCGCGCAGGCCATCGGTGAGCAGCGCCAGGTTCAGCCCGTTGCCACCCTTGGCGCTCGATCGTTCCAGGGCAGCGACCTGATCGCGCAGCAATGTCTTGCTGTCGTACAGGAGCCGGCCGATGAGCGTGCTCTTGCCATCGTCCACGCTGCCGCAGGTGATGAATCTCAGCAGCTCCATCAAAAGTACCCCTCGCGTTTGCGATCTTCCATGGCGGCGTCGGAACGCTGGTCATCCAGCCGCGAGCCCCGCTCGGTCAGATCCGAGGCGCGCAGCTCGTCGATGATGCCGTCCACGTCGCGAACCTCCGAGGGAAAGGCCGCGGTGCAGGTCATGTCGCCCACGGTGCGGAAGCGGATTTGCTTTTCTTGCACATCATCGGCGGGATCGATGCGTACGAAGGGCGATATGGGGAACAGTAGGCCGTCGCGCACGACGCAGGCACGCTGGTGCGCGAAGTACAGCTTGGGCAGGGGAATGTGCTCGGCGCGGATGTACTGCCACACGTCCAGCTCGGTCCAGTTGCTGAGCGGAAACGCCCGCACGTTCTCGCCGACGTGAATGCGGCCGTTGAGCAGATTCCACAGCTCGGGCCGTTGCAGGCGAGGCTCCCAGCCGCCGAACTCGTCGCGCACCGAGAAGATACGCTCCTTGGCGCGCGCCTTCTCCTCGTCGCGCCGCCCGCCGCCAATGCAGGCATCCAGCTTCAGCTCGGCAATGGCGTCCACCAAGGTGACGGCCTGCTGCCGGTTGCGGCTGGGAAATTTGCCCTTTTCTTCAGCCGCGCGGCCCTGCCGGATGCTGTCTTCGACCAAACGAACGATCAGCTTGGCGCCCATCTGGGCCGCGAATTGGTCGCGAAAGGCCAGGGTTTCGGGAAAATTGTGGCCGGTATCGATGTGCAGATAGGGGAACGGGGACAGCGCGGGCCGAAAGGCTTTGGCCGCCAGGTGGGCCAGAATGATGGAGTCCTTGCCACCCGAAAACATGAGCACAGGCCTCTCGAACTGGGCCGCAGTTTCGCGCAGGATGAAGATGGCCTCAGCTTCCAGTCGGTCGAGGTGGGACAACAGACTCACGAATCGCTCTCCTTTCGCCGGACCAACTTGCCGTTCTGCAAGTGCAATCCGCATTCCTTTTTGGCATCGTCTTCCCACCACCAGCGGCCGCGCCGAGCCGGGTCACCAGGCGCCACCGCACGGGTGCAGGGGGCGCACCCAATGCTGGGATAGCCCTTGTCGTGTAACGGGTTGTAGGGGACGTCGTGCAAGCTGACGTAGTGGCGCAGTTCCGTTTCGCTCAGATCCAGCAGCGGATGGTACTTGAGCAACCCGTGCTTCTCGTCCCACTCGAGCCGCGCAAGCTGCGCACGTTCCTCGGACTGCTCGCGCCGGATGCCAGTGATCCACAGCTTCGCCCCAGCCAAGGCCAGACCCAGCGGTTCCACCTTGCGCACGCGGCAGCACTCGCGACGGTTCTCGAAGGAGTCGTAGAAACCGTTGGGTCCGCGCTCGGCGATCAAGCGGCGTAGCGCGGCCGGCTCGGGAAAGAAGACGTCGATGGGGATG
>PMIX01000412.1 GCA_003158395.1 Myxococcales bacterium
CTCTGAAAAGCGGGAGCAGGGCAACTCTCACTGTGCGGTGCATTCCGGTCGCGACACCGATGGCGATGCCCAGGGTGAGGGCGAGCAGATAGCTGGGAATGAGGAGCGCCACCGAACTCTCCAAGCCTTTGAGGAGCTTGGGCAGCGAAGGTCCGATCGCGGGTATGGTTTTGGAAAGCCCGGGGAAGAGAAGCGGATCGAGGAGATGGCCGAGATCAGTCGCGACCTCATAGGCTCCGACGACTGACAGAAGAATGACGGAGGTTGTGATTAGACCCAGTCGCGCGTCGCGACGCTGTTTGGCCCTTCTTGCGAGCAGTTGTCCGCTCATATTTTCCCGCCTGAACTCACTTCATGGGAGGAGTCGACATCCTTCGCCTTGACAGACTTCATGGTCGTTCCGCTTCAATTCCGTTCCTTGAAACGCCGTTCCAGTCTGTCGTAAAAAGGAGAGGGATCCTTGGCTTTCAACTCCTCAAGCGCATTCCAGTAGGGGGCGGTGGCGATGTGGGCACCGATGTCGATTGAGCTGGCGATGTAGCCTATGGTGTTCATGTCCTTCCAGAAGATCTTTACGGCTTTCGCGTTGGGGTCGGCTTCGACGATCTGGTGGGGTTCGAGGGTAAAGTCTCTGGCCTGCGCATCGTCGAGTTCAAGAAATCGCTTGTTGACGTCCACGGCGACCTCTGGACTCTCTTTCAGGACACGCTCGGCTCTGATGATCGCCTTCAGGAAGGACTTTGCCAGCGCGGGCCGATCCGAGAGGTTCTTTCCTGCCGTGACGATGCGGCAGCAGGGGTGATTTGCAAGGAAGTCGTTGCTCCAAAACGGTATGGCGAGTCCGGCGCTCTTTGCCTGGAGATATACGGCGGAACTTGCGATGCCGATGTCGACCTTGCCGGACTTGACGGCCTCAAGGACATCCTGGGGTTTCTTCATATCGATGATCGTAAGGTCCTTCTGCGGATCGATCCCCGCCCTGATCAATGCGCCACGCCACACGATGTCGGCAGTATAGAGTCTTGGGGTGGCCACGGTCTTGCCCCTGAAGTCCGCGATGCTCTTGAACCTAGCGGCATTTTCTGGCTTTGCAATGACGGGGTGTCCGCCGGAGAGATGGCCGCCGATGATGACGAAATCTGCCCCCTTGGCAATGAAGGTGAGGGGGCCTCCGGTGCCGAAGGAAACGCCAATGTCGATCTTCCCCGCAAGGAGCGCATTCAGTCCATCGGCCGAGCTGTTAAAGGGGACGAGATCTGCGTCGATGCCCTCTTGTTTGAAGAACCCCTTGTCCTTGGCAATGAAAGTCAAGACACTGCCGCCGCCGGGAGCATAGCCGATCCTGAGAGCCGTTGGGGCTCCTGCGGCCTGGGCTTCTGCGAGTAGGCTTGAAGATACGACTGCGACCGCTGCGAGAAATGCTCTCCGCATGGCGAGGCCCCTCTTTGTCCATTTCATCTATGGACGTTGTCTTTCTGCGAGTTGAGAAGCAGCTGTCACACGGGCCAACACGCGACCGTCGGAGTCGACCCTGAAAGCCAGGGGCACCAGGCTGATGCCGTACTTGCGCGCCAGATCGGGATGCTGGGTCACGTCCACCAGGGCCAGGGGCACACCTTGGGCCGACAAGCGTTCTTCCAAGGTGCGGCAGTCAGAGCAACGGGGATGGGTGAACTGCACCACCAAGCCTTCCTGCGGTGAGGCACCGATCTCCCGAAGATCGATGCGCGCCACGCTCCGGGGCCCGATGCCGCGCAGGCGAGCCAGCAGGCGATACATCTCGCATCCCACACACAGGCCCGTGGACGCGGCCAAGAGCGCCAAACCCGCCACCACCAGCCCCAGCGTCCAGCCCAGCCGGGGAAACCCAGCCAGGTGCGCGGCCGAGGCAGCCAAAAGAAACACCAGACCCACCAGATTTGCGAAGCGAACCGGCCGGGCATCCTTGACCGGCCCTGGGCCGAGCCGGGGCCTTATCAGTTTGAAATAGAGAAGACAGGCAAGGCACATCCGCGGTCCGAAGGTGAGGGTGAGCGCGAGTTGTAGCGCAGCCAGCGACAGCAGGGGCCACCAACCGAGCAGGAATGCCGCCAGCGCCGCACCCCCTATGATGGCCTGGTTGAAGCGCGGCGCCCGAGCATCGATCACAGGTGGCCCCAGCAGCGCCGCCCGGGATGGAAGGACATCTTCTGCAAGAGACATGGCGTCCAGTATAGCATCGGTGACGACACGTCGAGCGAGAATTGCGGGCCGGCCAGGGCCGAACGACCCCTTGCGCCGCGAGCGGCTATACCTCCTCTCGTTCAGGCAGAGAGATCTTCTGCAAGTGGCCCGGACCCTTGGCTACGAGGCCTTGCGGGCCAGCAGGGCCGAGAGTTCAGCGACCTTGTCGAGCGCCTCCCAGGTGAACTGGCCGTGCTTGGGGTCGCGGCCGAAGTGGCCGTAGGCGGCGGTGGCCTGGTAGATGGGCCTACGGAGTGCCAGGTGTTGGATGATTCCTTGGGGAGTGAGGGGGAAATGGTCCCGCACGATGTTGGCGAGGTCACTTTCCGACACACGCCCGGTTCCCTCGGTGTTGACCAGCACGCTGACCGGCTCCGCTACGCCGATGGCATAGGCGAGCTGAACCTCGGCGATGTCAGCCAGGCCGGTGGCGACCAGGTTCCCGTGGCGGTCGTGGTGATTTCGCCTGCGATGAGAACGAAGTCAGTGGTGACCAGGGTCTCGGCTGCCACTCGGCCGTTCGGATCTTGGGTCAAGACGGCATCCAGAATGGCATCGCTGATCTGGTCAGCAACCTTGTCGGGATGTCCTGGAGTAACCGATTCCGAAGTGAAGAGGTGACTCATGTTGTGCTCGCGGGGTTGTGGGTGGTGGAAGAAGGGGTGCCAGGTGTCAGCGACAGAGGGTTGCGGTGTCGGGCCCAGCAAATTCGGTGCCGGAGCTGTGTCGCGTCCCATCCTAACTCCTTTATGACCTGGACTTCTGCGGTTCGCAATGCTAGAGCTGTGTCTCGTATCAATGACTAGGATTCGTGGCCAGACATAGATCCGGAGGCAGGTTGGTTCGATGAAAGCGGCGCCGCTTCGGATTACATCCCTGGACGTCAGACCCCGGGCGTTGGTCTTTGAGGACATGGCCTCGCGCGATCTGTTGCACCAGATCCGGCGCATCGCGCCCAGCGAGGCCACAGTGCTGATTCTCGGCGAGACTGGGACAGGAAAGGAGGTCGTGGCGCGGTATGTCCATTCGCTCAGCCGGCGCGAGGGGCAGCCCTTTGTCGCTGTAAACTGTGGCGCCCTTTCGGAGACCCTGGCCGAGAGCGAACTGTTCGGCCACGAAAAGGGCGCGTTCACCGGGGCCGACGGGACGAAGACGGGATGGTTTGAGTCCGCAAACGGAGGCACGCTCTTTCTCGACGAGGTTGGCGATCTGCCGCTCAAACTTCAGGTCAAGCTGCTGCGCGTCCTGCAGGAGCGCGAGGTGGTGCGTGTGGGTTCACGAAAAGCCGTGCCCATCGACGTGCGCGTGATCACCGCCACGAACGCGAACCTGGACGAGGCCGTGGTTGCGGGGCGTTTTCGCGAGGATCTGTTCTACCGGCTGAACGTCGCCAGCCTGCGCCTGCCGGCGTTGCGCGAGCGTCCGGGCGACATTCTGCCTTTGGCGGAGCATTTTCTCCGCGTGTATGCGCAGCGGGCGAGGTTGGATGAGGTGTCAATCAGCGCGGAATTTGTGCATCGGCTGCTCGACTACTCCTGGCCGGGGAACGTGCGCGAACTAGAGAATGTCGTGCATCGAGCGATTCTCACCTGTCGGGAGGGACGCATCGACGCCGATGATTTCCCGCTGGGCTCCGGGCGCGAGACGGCGCTCTTGCAGGAAGCGTCTGCACTCCCAGATCCTTCGACGGCGGCACTGGAACGCGCCTTGCTCGAGCTCTACGAGTGCGGCGAGCCCACTCTCTTCGATCGCATCGCTTCGACGGTGATCACGACCGCATTTCGCTTTTGCCATGGCAACCAGAGCGAGACGGCTCGCCTGCTCGGGATCAGTCGCAACATCTTGCGCGCCCGCCTGCTGCAGTTTGGCTTGCTGTCAGACCGTCGCGTCGATGCGCGGGCATCGACGGGTCTGGTGGGTCACATCGGCACGCCTGGCCGCGTTCGGTGCGGGGGTTCGTAGCGAGGAACAGACCGCTGTTGTCCGGACAGCACTTCTGCATCCGATGCGCTGCGCAGGCAGCAGCCAGCGCGTCGGAGCGAATGGCGAAAGCGTGGCAATGCATGCCCCGTCAGTGGCACGAGCGTTGCATTGTGGCATGGCGAAACGATGGAAGCACGAGCGGTCATTGCCGAGGAACAGCCTAGGAAGCTCGGGCAGGCAACGGTAGTTGGAATCGACATTGGCTCGCGCCAGGCCAAGGCCGTGCCGTCGGCCACACAGCGGCGCGCCGATCCAGCGGCAGTGGCTGTGAACGGACCCAGAGGTTCCCACAGAGGACGTGATCCGCTGCCGGCAGAGGCCCAGCCGCTGGTGGCGGTGGTCAGTCGTGACGGAGAGACTGCGGCCTTGACCCCCAATGTGCCGGCGTGGGTCTTGGTGTTCAGCGCGGCCGAGGGGCGGTTGCACCTGGTCGAGAAGCGCCGGATCGAGGTGCGGCCAACCGATTTCTCCAGACCGGGCTGGCAGATCGAGCACCTGCGCGTGATCCTTCACGCTGTGCGCGGTTGCAAGACGCTGGTGCTGTCTCGGATCACTATGCCACAGCGACTGCTGATCGAGGCCCGCGGCATCCGTGTGTTGGAGGCCGGCGGATTCGTCGAGGAAGCACTGACCGAAGTGGCGGCGCTTGGCGCTGCGGCATCACAGCCCACCATCCAGGCGTGGCCGCAATACCGCAGGTGAGGCGCGCGCGAAGGAGGCGCACGCGCCCTCCACTTCTCAAATCTCCCAGTTTGGACTCGACGATTCCTGGGTTTCTTTAGACAGCACCTTGACCTTCACATCATCGGCGAGCACCAGCGAACGCGGAGGTACGCTGTGCATGAGAAAGGCGTTGGCGCCGATGGTGCTGCCCGCACCCACCACGGTGTCGCCGCCTACGATTGTGGCGCCAGCATAGATCGTGACGTCGTCCTCGAGGGTGGGATGGCGCTTCTTGCCGCGCAGCTGCTGCCCGGCGGCCAGCGAGCGCGCTACCAGACCCACGCCCTGGTACATCTTCACGTGACTACCGATGACTGCGGTTTCACCGACCACGGTGCCCGTGCAATGGTCGACGAAGAAGTGGGTGCCGATGTGCGCGCCCGGGTGGAGGTCCATGCCCGAGCGCGCATGCGCCCATTCGGTCATCATGCGCGGGATCAGGGCTATGCCGTGCAGGTACAGTTCATGCGCCAAACGCTGGGCAGCGATGGCTTCCACGAACGGGTAGGCCACAATGACCTCGTCCTTGCTGAGAGCAGCCGGATCGCCGTTGTACGCGGCCTCCACGTCCGTTGCCAGAAGCTCGCGCACGCGCGGCAGGCTGGCGAGGAACTGCAACGCCAGCCTGCGTGCGGCGGCGCCTAGGTCCTTGTCGGGCAGTTCGGGCGGGCGCGCATATTCCAGGCTTCGGCCTATTTCGCGGGCAAGCCGGCTGGCGACCTCGTCAAGCAACTCCGAGGTGACTGAGCGAATCGCTGCGGTGGCGATGGCTGTCTCGTCGAAGAATCCGGGAAACAGGAGGCGCAGGAGATCGCTCGTGATGCGCCCGATGGCCTGCCTCGACGGCAGGTTCTTGCCGTCGAGGTGGTTGATGCCACCAACCGATTCATAGGAACCCAGCAGGCGGTCAGTCAGCTCTGTGTTGTCCACGATGCGGAAGCTTACCCGATGCCTTCAAAAAGCACGGTGGAGATGTAGCGCTCGCCGGAATCAGGCAGCACCACCACGATGGTCTTGCCCGCGAACTCGTCCAGCTTGGCCAGGCGCAAGGCCACGCTGGCGGCGGCGCCGCTCGAGATGCCGCTCAGGATGCCCTCCTCACGCGCCAGACGGCGGGCGACGTCAATGGCCTCCTCGTCGGTGGATTGCTCGATCCGATCCACGACAGTCAGGTCCAGGGTGTCGGGCACGAAGCCGGCGCCGATGCCTTGAATCTTGTGCGGCGAGGGCTTGAGCGGCTGGCCGCTGCGGAACTGGGTCAGGATGGGGCTCTTGGCGGGTTCGACGGCCACTGAGGTGATGGCCTTCTTCTTGGTTTTCTTGATGTAGCGCGAGACGCCGGTAATGGTGCCTCCGGTACCCACGCCCGAGACCAGAACGTCGACGGCTCCATCGGTGTCGCTCCAGATTTCGGGGCCGGTGGTCTGTTCGTGGATGAGGGGATTGGCGGGGTTCTTGAATTGCTGGGGCAAGAAGTAGCGATCGGGTTCGGCGGCGGCAGTGGCCTCGGCGCGCCGGATGGCGCCGGGCATACCCTCGGGGCCAGGGGTGAGCACCAGGTTGGCGCCGAAGGCGGCCAGCACGCGCCGTCGCTCAAGGCTCATGGTCTCGGGCATGGTGAGGGTCAGCTTGTAGCCGCGCGCCGCAGCCACGAAAGCCAACGCGATGCCAGTGTTGCCGCTGGTGGGCTCGATGATCTCTTTGCCAGGCTTGAGCACGCCGCGCTCCTCGGCGTCGCGGATCATGGCCAGGCCAATGCGGTCTTTGACCGAGTAGGCAGGGTTGCGACCTTCGATCTTGGCCAGCACCGTTGCCTTTGTGCCAACGGCCAGGCGGTTCAACTTGATGAGAGGGCTTCGGCCGATGGACAGAGAATTGTCAGCAAAAATCGCGGGCATGGGGCTATCTCCTTTCGACGACGACAAGAACCTCTTCCGCATGGAGGTTGTCCTCCGGGCGAAGGGGGCGAACAGAACCTTCCGAGAGACTGTGGCCGGCCACGATGCGGACATCCGATGTGTCGACCCAGTCCAGGAAGTCCTGCAAGGTAAAGGGGTGGATGTTATCCGAGTCGTACCAGTGATAGGGCAGGCGTTCGGTCACTGGCATGCGGCCGTGCGCGACCAGATCGACAATGACCCGCCAGTGGGCGAAGTTGGGGAACGAAACGATACCCTTGCGTCCGACCCGCAACATCTCACCCAGCATCAGCCAGGGATTGGGCAGGGTTTGCAGAGTTTCCTCCAGCACGACCACGTCGAAGCTGCCGTCGGGAAACCAGCTCAGCCCCTCGCTCAGATCGGCCTGCAAGACGGGCACGCCGCGCTCCGTGGCGCCGAGCGCGGCCTTCGGATCAATCTCCACTCCCTGGCCGCGAACCTGGCGTTCGCGCTGCAACCGCTGCCAGCAATTGCCCGTCGCCGCAGCCCAGGTCCAGCACGCGGGCGCCCGGCTCGAATCTCGCGGGTGATGATGTCGTCCTGCCAGCGGGGATTGGCTGCCGGTGGGGAACTTTCGCGAGCGTGTCGAGAGGCCTGGATGGAAGCCACCTCGGCGATGCGCCATTCGAACAGGCCGGCCGGCAGGCGCTCGACGTCTCGCCTGGCCACCAGGGAGGGGTCGATGCGGGGATCTTGTGCGTGGGTCATGGGCTTCTAGTGCGAGAGAAAGCTGTTCACCAAACGCCCGACCGTACGGGACTCGACCAAAAAGGAGTCGTGACCGTAGGGCGAGGATACTCTTGCGTAGCTGGCCTGCTTGCCGATCTTGACGAGCGCCAGGGCCAGCTCGCGGCAGGCCTCGGGCGGATACAGCCAGTCCGAATCGAAGGACGCAATAAGCACCCGCGCCTTGATCCTCCGGCAGGCTTTGGTCAGATCGCCACTGCCCCAAACCGAGGCATCGTAGTAGTCCATGGCGCGTGTGATGAAGAGGTAGCTATTGGCGTCGAAGCGTTCGACGAAGCTGCGCCCCTGGTGGTCGAGGTAGCTCTCCACTGCGAACTCGATGCCGAACCCGCCGTCGGGGACCGGCCGGTCGCCCTGCAATCGGCGGCCGAACTTCCGATGCATACCTTCGTCGGAAAGATAGGTGATATGCGCCAGCATGCGCGCCGCAGCCAGGCCAGCGGCCGGGGGCTCCTGGCCGTAGTAGTCGCCGCCAGCGAATCTTGGATCGTTGAGAATGCAGTGGCGCCCCACGGCGTTGAAAGCCAACCCTTGCGCTGACAGCCGGGCATTGGCGGCCAGCACCACGGCACGCTCGACCCTTTCGGGGAAACGCAGGGCCATCTCCAGCGCTTGCTGGCCGCCCAGCGAGCCGCCCACTATCGCGCTGACACGTTCGATGCCGAGGGCATCAAGCAGCAGTCCGTGCAACTGGACCCAGTCGCCCACCGTGACCTTGGGAAAGCGCAGTCCGTAGGGCTTGCCGGTCGCCGGATCGGTGGACGACGGGCCCGTTGTTCCGTAGCAACTGCCCAGAACGTTGGGGCAGATGACGAAGTATCGATTGGTGTCGATGGCCTTGCCCGGCCCGATGATGGCTTCCCACCAGCCCGGCTTGCGCGTGCGCCACAGCCGCCCCGTGCTCTGCGCGTTCTTGTCCCAGCCGGCGGCGTGCGCATCCCCTGACAGGGCATGCGCCACCAGGACCACGTTGTCCTTCGTTGCGGACAAGACTCCGTAGGTTTCGTACTCCACGTCGATGGGGCCCAGGCGGCCGCCGAGTTCCAAACTCAGGGGAGACTCGGCGGTCACCAGTCGGATGGACTTGGCCTCAATCCAGCCGACAGACGCAGGGGTCTCGAGCGGAATCACTGGGGCATCATCTCCGCATGAAGGAGACGGCAACGAGGGGCCGGCCGTGTTGGCCTGATCCTCTGCCCAAGCGCTGCTCGATGGCCCCATCGCTCTTTCGGCTAGGTCAGGGCCAGCGCGTCTTCCAGCGCGCCAGTAATGTCGTCAATGTGCTCGAGGCCGACGGACAGACGGATGAGATCGCGGGTCAAGCCGCTGCTCGTCTGTTGTTCTTCGGTAAGCTGCGAGTGCGACGTGCTGGCCGGGTGCAGAATCAGGCTCTTCGCGTCGCCCACGTTGGCCAGGTGCGAGAACAGCTTGATGTTGTCGATGATCTTCACCGCAGCGTCGTAGCTGCCCTTGACCCCGAACACGACCATGCCGCCGAACCCGTCCTTGAGATAGCGGCTGGCCTTGGCGTAGGTCGGATCGTCCTTCAGGCCCGGGTAGCGGACCCAGGTGACTTTGGGATGTTTCTTGAGGAACTCGGCCACCTTGAGGGCGTTTTCGCTGTGGCGGGCCATGCGCACCGGGAGGCTCTCGACTCCCTGCAAGAAGATCCACGAGTTGTCAGGTGAGATGGCCGCGCCCAGGTTGCGCAAGGGAACCGTGCGCACGCGCAGGGCGAAGGCAATGGGCGCCAGCGGAGCCGGCAGATCGTGCGCCCACTTCAGGCCATGGTAGTTGGGATCAGGATTGTTGAGCAGCGGGAAGCGCGGGTTGTTCTTCCAGTTGAACTTGCCCGAGTCGGTGACGATGCCGCCGATGCCCGAGCCATGCCCGCCCAGCCACTTGGTGAGCGAGTTGACCACGATATCCGCGCCGTGCTCGATGGTGCGCAGCAGGTACGGCGTGGTGAAGGTGGCGTCCACGATTAGCGGCAGGCCATGCTTGTGCGCCACCGCAGCCACGGCAGCCACGTCGGTGAAATCCAGCACCGGGTTGCCGATGGTCTCGATGAAGATGGCGCGGGTCTTCTCCGTGATCGCCTTCTCGAAGTTCTTCGGATCGTTCGGGTCCACGAAGCGCGTGGTGATCCCGAACTGGGGCAGGATGGCATCGAACTGGGTATAGGTGCCGCCGTAAAGGTTGTTGGCTGAAACGATTTCGTCGCCCGCCTGGGCCAGGGTGATGATGGCGTAGAAGATGGCCGCGGTGCCGGATGCCAGTGCCACCGAGGCCGCACCGCCCTCGAGCTGGGTGATCCTTTGCTCAAGGATGTCGGTGGTGGGGTTCATCAGCCGCGTGTAGATGTTACCCAGCTCCTTGAGGGCGAACAGGTTGGCCGCGTGTTCCGTGTTCTTGAACAGGTACGAGCTTGTTCGGTATACGGGAACGCCGCGAGAAAGGGTGGCATCGGGAACCTGTCCCGCGTGCAGTGCCAGGGTTTCGAAGCGGTAGGGTTTGGAGCTCATGGAACGTCCTTTCGTGTCTACGGTGGGCTGGTGGGTTGTTTGAAGAGAGTCTGACTGGGCTGCCGTTTGTTGTCAAGACCCATGTTCAGCAAACAAGACAGCGTCTACTCTTGCGAGGCCGCCGTCGTTCGCCGGAACCACGGGACGCGGCAGCTGGGACGACTTGCTGGCGATCGAAAGCGAATACCCGCATAGGGCGGCAAATCCTTGTCGGCCGTCACGCTCGCGGGCGAAGAAGCTAGATCGTTCACCGACGCGAAGGCGCAGTCGTCGCTGCAGCCCGAGAAGGCGATCTTGTACTGGCTGGCAGACTGGACAGCACAACGTCGAAGCGATCCAGGTTCATCACCTTGTTCCACGCCGCCACGAAGTCCTGGACGAACTTCTCCTGCGCGTCCGAGCTGCCATAGACTTCCGCTAGGGCGCGGAGCTGAGCGTTCGAGCCGAAGACGAGATCGACGCGGGTGCCGGTCCACTTTAGCTCACCAGTCTTGCGGTCGCGCCCCTCGAACACATCCTTGGCATCCGACATCGGCTTCCACTCGGTGGCCATGTCGAGCAGGTTCACGAAGAAGTCGTTGTTCAGGACCTCCGGCTTCTTCGTGAAGACGCCGTGTTTGGACCCTCCCGCATTGGCGCCGAGCACCCGTAGGCCGCCGACGAGGACCGTCAACTCTGGCGCGGTCAGAGTCAGCAACTGCGCCTTGTCGATGAGCAGCTCCTCGGCGGACACGCCGTACTTGCCCGTCAGGTAGTTGCGGAATCCATCCGCGATCGGCTCCAGCACGGCGAAGGACTTCACGTCGGTCTGCTCTTGCGAGGCGTCCATGCGTCCCGGCGTGAACGGCACGGTCACCTTGTGGCCGGCGTTGTTTGCCGCCCGCTCGACGCCTGCGCAGCCCCCGAGCACGATCAGATCGGCGAGCGAGATCTTCTTTCCCCCAGACTGAGTTTTGTTGAATTCGTCCCTTATGCCCTGAAGTGTCTTGAGCACCTTGGCGAGTTGCCCCGGCTGGTTAACCTCCCAGTCCTTCTGCGGGGCC
>PMIX01000456.1 GCA_003158395.1 Myxococcales bacterium
GGCCTGGCTGGAGAGCAAGAGCCGATGAATCGTCGCGTGGGGAGCCCGCCGGCCCTTCGGGACGGACAGCCCACCCTGCCCGCCCCGCGCGCTTCGCGCGCGCCCTCGCCGGCGGCGCACCATCGCGGGAGGGTTTGGGAACCCTCCCAGGGTTCCCATTTCAATGAGGCGCAGCCACCCAAGGCGATCATCGCGCCGCACGCCGGCTACCAGTATTCCGGGCCCATCGCGGGCAGCGCCTACGCCAGCCTGGTTCCCCATGCGAAAGGCATCGAGCGCGTGATCCTGGTGGGCCCGTCGCATCGTGTGGCCTTCGCCGGGGTGGCTGCCAGCCAAGCCGCGGCGTTCGACACCCCGCTGGGCGCAGTGCTCGTGGATCGCGACGCCATTGAGGCTTTGGTCAAAGACGGGCTCATCCGAGAGAATGATGCCGCTCACGCCCGCGAGCACAGCCTGGAGGTGCACCTGCCCTTCGTGCAGCGGGTTTTCCCTGGCGCGTGCGTGGTGCCTCTGTTGGCTGGCGACCACGACTTCGCCAGCGTGGCCGCAGTCCTCGCGCGCCTGTGGGGCGGGCCGGAGACCGTCATCGTGGTCAGCTCGGACCTCTCCCACTACCACGACTACCAGACCGCCCGTCGCCTCGACCACGAAACCGCCGAAACCATCGAGGCGCGCCGGGCGGGCGCAGTCGATTTCGACCAAGCCTGCGGCGCCACGCCGGTCAACGCGCTTCTCCAGATCGTCGCGGACAAGGGCCTCTCCGCCGCCACCCTCGACCTACGCAATTCCGGCGACACCGCCGGTCCCCGCGACGAGGTCGTGGGCTACGGCGCATTCGTCTTTGGGTAGCCGGCCTACCGGTGGCAGATGAAAGGTTTCTCCCCTAGCGGGCACTAAATACAGCGCGACTCTAGGTCGTTCTTTGACCGGAGACCGTAGGCCACCAGAGGAGACCAACCATGATGGGCGGATTTGTCATCGTGCCGGACAGGACCCAGCAGCCAGCAGCCCTTTTCGCTGACCTCGAACACGCGATGGAGTGGGCACTACGGGTCTTCGGCTCCGATATGTTCAGTATTCGCTGGATTGAAGTCGCGCTGCTCGCCCCGGACGAGCGGCGCAATCCGGTCGGCGTGGCGTGAAACGTTTCGCGCCATGCCGTATCTGGTAGTCGTGGATGCGGCAGGTACAGTGATCCCGTACAACGGCGAAGGGGGATGGTAGAGTCGCGTGAAGGTTGTGGGCTACGGCGCCGTCGCCTTGGGGTGGCCTTCGTCCTCGAGGATCGACTCGCACTGCTCCGGCATCGCAGGCGCGCCTTCGCCGGGTGGGCCGCGCTTGGCCGCGGTGCTGCGCGCATCTTCGGAGAGCCACCAGTCGAGCGAGGCATCGCAGCCTTCGCCGGCCGGCAGGGGCTGCGGCTCTTTGCAATCGAGGTTGTCCGCTGGACAGCGCAGGCGCACGTGCAGGTGGTCGTGGTGTGCCCACCAAGGGCGCACCCGCTGCAGCCAGGGCCCGGCCCGGCTCTTGTCCTGGCAAAGGGCGCGCTTGACTGCTGGGTGAACGAAGATGCGATCCACGGACGCATCTGACGCCGCCGCTTCGATCAGGCGCGCCACGCGGCCGTTCCAGGCGGGCAGGAGTCTGCTGGTGCGCAGGTCCACCACGGCCGGGGCCACGGGCGATCGGCCCGGCGAAGGCGGCTTGGTCGGTGGTCCGTACCAGATGTCGACATCGAGCCCGCTCTGGTGGCTGCGATGGCCGGTTGGCGTGGGCCCGCCGCGCGGCTGACCCAGATCGCCGACGCACAGCGGGCCCAAGTGTTCGCGGTGCGCGCGGGACGCCAATTCACGCAGGTAGGCCAGAAGCGCGGGATGGGCGAACTCGCGGTGCCGTTCCGGGCGCATGACCGTCCAGCCCGGGCCGCGCAGGGGGAGAGCCATCGCGCCCTGCACGCAGCCGGCGCCTGGCTGACCGATGGCCCGCGGCGGACCCGGCTTGGGCGTCGCGACCTGACTCCAGCGCGGATCGAAACTTCGAACCGCAGGCTGTGCTGGCAAGATAGCCGGACCGTCAGGCGCGCCGCTGTCGGGGGCGGCCGAGGCTGCTGACAGCAATAGGAGAGGGAGGAGCCAAGGCATCAACAGCCAGAATCTGCATCCTTCCCCCTCCGTTCGCCAGAATAGCTAGAGCGTGTCGGGAAATCGCGGGTCGCGGCTAGCGGGCCGCGAGGGCGAGGGCGTGAGCGTGTGCGTTACGCGGGAGGACGGAGAGTGGGCCGCGGGCCGCTCACGCAAGTCGCCCACGCAGGCCGCTTTCCGCTGGTCGCTACCGCTCACGCTACCGCGCACGCTGGCCGGCTTGCGCTGGCCCGGAAGGTCGCTCGCCCATGTGAGCCAGGCGTGTGAGCATGGCTCACATGGGGTCAAGCAGAGCCAGCAGGGTCAGGATCTCCGCCTCGGGGGCGAGGCTCAATACCAGCACGCCCTCCAGGGCGGCAGCCGCCTCGCATGCCTCGCCGCGAGCACAGCGCGTTCAGGCGTCCGAATTTCCCGACACGCTCCAGCTATCTTCCTCCGGCCCTAGAAACGTGCCTGCAGTTGCGCCGTGAGAATGTCGTTGGCCACCGCAGGGCCCTGCTCCCAAAGGTGCTCGTACGACAGGGTGAACTTGATGTTTGCCGAGCCGTGCAGCAAGAGGGCTGCGCCCAGGCGGGTCAGACGATCAGCGTCGCGATTCTTGGTGGCGTCATAGCACTTGGGATCAACGGTACTGGAGAGGAGCGGGTCGAACTGGTCCAGGCGAAGCGCGACGCCCAGGTACGGGCCGATGTTCTGCACGACGGTGACCATCCAGCCGAGGCTCTGGCTATTGAGGCAGCTGTTGGCCGGCGTGCCCGCGTAGCCCAGGTTGGTCTTGCGCGCCCAGATCACCTCGCCCTTCACCGCCAGACCACCCACTTCCGGCACGTCGATGTAACCCTGCATATCCGCCCCCAGGCGCGTCTGTGAATAGTACAAGTACGTGTCGGGCGAAACGGTGGGCGCGGTGCCCTTGAGGTCCACTACGTCGAGCTTGCCGAACGCGGTGTCCAGGGTGCGTCCCCACATCCAAGACAGACCGCCCACCAGCCAGCCCAAATCCGCGCCCAGGCGCCCCACCACGGTCTTGAAGCCATTGGGATCGTAGCCATTCTGGACCACGCCGAAATAGTTTGAGGGATCCTTCTGGCCGAAGCTGGCGCCGTTCACCAGGGCGACGTTCAGACGAAGCACTTCGTAGCTACCCTGCAGCCGCAGACCGCGATCGCGGTCACCAGGGAAAAGGCTCAGGATGACCTGCGAGCGCTCAGGCATCTCGCGGTCCGCATCGGACTGGAGGATTTCGTAGCCGAAGGGAACTTTGAACTGACCGAGGGTAAGCTTGAGGTGAAGGGGCGTCCAGGTGTCGATAAAGGAGGCCTCGGCGTCCTTGAGCGCGAAGCCGTCGTTGTTGTTGGCGTCGATCTGCAAGAAGTACTCGCCGTTCCTGCCCTCGTAGCGGGCACCGAGGTAGCTGTGGCGAACGTAGAAGCGGTTTTCGCTCTTGGGCCTTAGCGTGCCGTCCACCGCATCCTGGTGGTACTCATAGCGACCCTGGATGAAGCCGCCGATCTTGAGCTTCTTCAGGCCGTCCACGCTTGACTGCATGGCTCCCACCATCTCTTCAGTTCCCGCCAGCTTGCTCTCGACCGCGGTCAACCGCTGGTCGAGCGCAGGGGCGGCCGGCGCGGCGGCCTCGGTCGCTGGGGCGAAAGCGGGCGCCTCAGCCGATTCAGACGACGGGGTTACCGGTGGCGACGCCTCGGCGCCCGCGGGGGTCTGGCTCCCGGATCCGACCGTCTCTTGCGCAAGAACCGCCGGCGCAGTCAGCAACGAAACTGCCAATACGATGCTCTGGACTTGCTTCTTCATCATCGTTTTCAATCTCCTTGCGCGCAGGCTAGGTGCCCGATGTGACGACCTTGTGACAGCCCAGCAACTTCTCGGAAAACGGCTGGGGGCCAGTCTCGGTTTCTGACCGGACGCTTCAAATCGGCCGGGAACGTGGTAGGCTTTCAGACCGACCCGAAGGCAGCGGAACCCGCCGGGGAAGGCAACTCCCACCATGAAGCGCAGCGGAAGTGCAAGCGACCCGCTCTGGTACAAGGACGCCATCATCTATGAGCTGCCGGTCAAGGCGTTCTTCGACAGCAACCACGACGGGATAGGCGACTTCAGCGGTCTCTTGCAGAAGCTCGACTACCTGCAGGACCTGGGCGTCACGTGCCTCTGGCTGCTGCCCTTCTTTCCATCGCCGCTGCGGGATGACGGCTACGACATCTCCGACTATTGCAACGTGCACCCAGCCTACGGGACGCTGGACGATTTCCGTGCCTTTCTCGATGCCGCTCACGGTCGCGACATGCAGGTGATGATCGAGCTGGTGGTCAACCACACCTCGGACCAGCATCCCTGGTTTCAGGCGGCGCGCCAGGCCCCGGCGGGTTCCCCCGAGCGCAACCGCTATGTGTGGAGCGATGACGACCACAAGCTGAGCGCGGCGCGCATTATCTTCACCGACACCGAGAAGTCTAACTGGACATGGGATCCGGTGGCCAAGGCTTACTTCTGGCACCGCTTCTTCTCGCATCAGCCAGACCTCAACTTCGACAACCCCGACGTCTTGCGCGAGGTCCTGGATGCCATGCGCTTCTGGCTAGACCAAGGCGTGGACGGGCTGCGCCTGGATGCCATTCCCTATCTGGTCGAGCGCGAGGGCACCAGCTGCGAGAACCTTCCCGAGACGCACGCGATCATTCGCCAGAT
>PMIX01000259.1 GCA_003158395.1 Myxococcales bacterium
CTCCAGCTGGCGATCGGCCGACGAGGCAAGCCAATCCTGGACGATGTCGTTAACCTCGGCATCGCCCATGCTGTAGCCAATGGCTACCAACCGGTCCACCTGGCCCAGGTTGGCGCGGAAGTACTCCAAGAACCGTCGCTGCATGAGTTGCGGATAGGGATCGGTCAGTCGGGTGGCGCTGGCCAGCAGGGTGCGGCGGAGAACCCGCCGGTCGCCGTTCTGGTCGATGAACGGGATCTGGTTGGTCACCGACAAAGGATCGGGCGACAATCCGGCGTCCAGGAGTCCTTCGTTGGCGATTTGCAGGGAATCGATGATGGCGTCGAAGGTCTGCGCCTGGGGCTTCAACTTGAGGAGATCGCCGCTGTCGCCAAAGCCGAAGATGTCAAGGGCGCCCTGAAGCTTGAGCAGGTTGATGCCCGGGGTACCCGGTGGGAAGAACGGCAGGGCGGCGTTGGCCAGATCGGCCTCGCTGAGCAGATTCGCCCGCAGGGTGGCGATGATGGTACCAGGACTTCTGCGACAGGGCAGAGCGATGGTGCGCGCCGAAAACCCGCAATTGACCGGAACACCGAAGTGGGCGGCGATGCATTCGACCAAGACGTCCTGATTCACGGAGAAGACCCAAAGGGGCGCGTTGTCCCTGACCAGGGGCACGATGCCGGCGAAGTAGGGAAGACCGTCGCGAAAGGAATCCCGGTACGATACTTGGCGACGGTAGAGGGCGAGGGACACGACCTGGGCGAGCCAGGCGTACAGGCCGTGGTAGCTGGCGCCGCGCGCATCGCCCGCACCCGCGATGTATTGCGCCTCCCATTGGCGGAGCAGCGATTCGTAGTCGAAGTCAGAGGATTCCAAGACCTTCACCAGGTTGTCGATGACCTGGTCCGGATGACCGTGGCCTCGGCCACGCCAGACAGAGTTGATTCTGCGCAGCGACGTCGGTGTCAGCCAGGCGACGATCTCGGCGTTGATTTCTTCGCGCAGGGGCATTCCCAGCTCGCGTGATGCGCCAGCGCCAAGAAAGAGGGCCGTCAACACCGGTCAGGTCTCCAGGTGGTCAGGATTCTGGGGCGCAGGTGGATTCGAGCGGCTTCCGCGCGCCATCAGGAAACCGACCAACCCGCCGCCAAAGTGCGCGTACAGATCGATGCCAGGCAGAAACGACAACGCTACGTTGATGACCAGGACGAGAAGCAGCCGCTGACGCAAGCTGCGCGCGATGAGTCGGGGCAGCACCCGCCGCCGACCGAGCACGAGAGCAAGCGTCGCGCCCATCAGGCCCCAGATGGCGCCCGAAGCGCCCACCGTGTAGGAGGGCGGCCCGCCCAGAGCCGCGCGCACGGCACCGGCGACAGCCGTGGCGATGCCGCCCCCGACCGCCGCTGCGCAGTAGACCGCCAGGTAGCGCCGCCCTCCGAGCAGGGATTCGAGAAAACCACCAAGGCTGTAGAGCGCGAGCATGTTGACCAAGAGGTGGATGGAATTGGCGTGCAAGAAGGCATAGGTGAAGACTCGCCAGATCTGGCCTTGCCAGACCTCGCGCGAGCCGTCGCTGAGCCAGGCCTTGACGGCCTGGCCTTGCGGGCCCGAGCCATCCAGGAACGCGAAAACCAGGAAGCAGATGGCGATGAGGACAAAGGTGAAGCGAGGAAAGCGCTTCGATACGGTCTGAGCAAAAGCGGCGGCTTCGACGCGCTCGCGGCGGCCGCGTTCGATCAGATCGGGAACTTCATCCGGGGTCAGCACCTGGGCCTGGGCGAGTCGCTTGGCGGCGGACTCCAGGGGAATCAGCCGCCGTCCGGCCACGCGAAGCAGGCGTCCGTCGTCCGTGAGTTGGTACACGCCGAGGTGGTTTTGGTTCGGCGCCTCGCGGTCTGCGTCCGCCAATACCGCCTGTGCCTCCGCGCCGCCGCCGACAGCAACCACGAAGAGCAAGCCGGCCTGGTGCGCCTGCAGCACGCGGTCCACCGCCGTACGAAGATCCCCGGGGCTGGAACCGGCAGTGTCAAGCACGACCAGACCCCTGCCTTGGTCGGGCCACTCGAGGACGGCCAAGCGATCCTGGACCGCCACCAAGGTTGCTCGATCGGCGGCGTGACCGGCGCCCGGCTTGGCAAGTACGGCGAGCAAACGGTCACGCAAGCTTGCGGGCGTGGCTGGTGCGGTTGGGTCCAAGATGGTGCAAGTCTAGTCTGGAAAACCCCATGCAGCGATCTGAGGTCGCTCGACGCGAGACGACGTTGCGTCGACTATCGGGGGAAATGTCGTAGAACAATCGCGCGCGTACGGTAGTCTTATCTATAGGTGATGCCATGAAGACCAAGCTGGCTGTCGGCCTTTGTTCCTTGCTCGTGGGGTTTGGCGTGGCCAGAGCCCAGGAGCCGAGCGCCATCGGGAATTCGGCGAACCCGGTTCAGGCTGGCGCCGCACCGCAAGCGGTGCAGCCACCAACCGCGGCGCCCGATCAAGAACCGCCCGCGCCGCCCCAACAGCCACCACCAGCACCTGTCCAGACCCAGGCACAGCCTCAGGTTCAGCAGCCGGTGGCAGGAGCCGAGGCCTCCCCTGGTGGCCAGTGGGTATACACGGCTGACTATGGCTGGATTTGGATGCCATACGGAAGCCAGTACACCTATGAAGGTTCGTCCTACGACACTTCTCCGTACGCCTATGTGTACTATCCCAGCTACGGATGGATGTGGTTGGCGGCGCCCTGGGTTTGGGGCTGGGGTGCCTATCCGTACTTTGGTTCGCGCGGACCCTTCGCCTTCGGCTGGTATCGCGGCCTGTACCGTGCCGGGTATGGGTGGGGCGGCTATCGCGGCGGAGGCCACGGATATGGCTTCGGCGGCGGCTATCGCGGTGCGGGCGCCTATCACGCCGTCGGTGGATTCCGCGGTGGTGGTGGTGGTGGATTCCGCGGCGGCGTTGGTGCTGGTCACGCCTATAGTGGATTTCGCGGCAACGTTGGTGGTGGCAATCACGCTGTCGGTGGCTTCCGTGGCGGTGGTGCCCCCGGTGGTGGATTCCGCGGCGGCAGCGTTGGTGGCGGCTCGCGCGGTGGGTTCGGTGGCCATGGCGGTTTCGGCGGCGGTCATGGCGGCGGACATCGCTGACAGTGGGCGCGAAACGCCCAGGGGGTTCTGATTGCTTGGCCGGTGGCGTTGCACCTACTCCTGCCCGCTGCTCGGCGGGTCGCCTGCATGGTCGTGCAGGCATCAGTTGCAGCCCGTCGCGCACGCCAGGATCTAGGCGCCTGCACCCGGCTGGCCCACCGCGGTCGTGGACAACGTGACCGCTTCGTCGTTTCTCGCGGTGCAGGTCCGCTGACGTGACCGTCGCCCGCCTTGCGTCAATCCTGGTGATCGCGACCGCAGTCGCCGCGACCCCGCCGGAGCACCACGACTCGGCGCTGTGGGGAGCAGACGGACGGGCCTTTCGCTCCGGCGGTCCGCTGCCGGATTTCTCGTGGGCGGGCTACCACGCCGGCGATGCGCGCTTGCCCAGTCCCGCACCGTCCTCCAACGTGCGCGACTACGGCGCGCGCGGGGACGGCGTAGCCGACGACACGGCTGCCTTCCAACGCGCGCTGGCCGAGTCCGCACCCGGTGTCCTCCTGGTGCCACGTGGGCGTTACCGGCTTGCGGGATCGCTGACGCTCACGCGCAGCAGGCAAGTCCTGCGCGGCGAGGGCTCGGGGGCGGGAGGCACGACGCTTTTGTTTTCTTCCAGTCTGACGGACCTCAAGGGACTATCCGGCCTTCCGGCCTCCAACGAGTTTTCTTGGAGCGGCGGCCTTGTCCAAATCCAACCTCAGGGAGCCGAGCGTCGCTTGAGCGCGGTCACCCTGTCCGCCCATCGGGGCGACAGGCGTCTGCGCGTGGCGGACGCGCGCGCCATCCGCACTGGCGACGTGTTTTTTCTTCGCCTGAGCGAGGACCAGCAGCGCACCCTCGAAGCGCATCTGCTGGGCGATCCCGCGCCCCAGGAATCTGCCGAGTCTAGTTGCGCGTCTCGCGTCCTCGACTGGACTTTTCAAGTCAGCTCGGTCGAGGGCGACGTGCTGGTCCTTTCCCAGCCGCTGCGCACGGACGTCCAGATGGAATGGGAGCCGACCGTGTGGCAGATGCCGGTGATTCGTGAAGTCGGCATCGAGCACCTGGCCATAGAATTCCCGATCACCCCCTACCCCGGCCATCACCGCGAGCGTGGCTTTAATGGCGTGGAGTTCAGTCGCGACGTCGTGGATGCGTGGATTCGCGACGTGACCATCCGCAACTGCGATTCGGGCGTGTTTGTCGGACATCGTTCAAAGTGGCTGACCATCACTGGACTTGTATTCACATCGGCCCGGCCGGCTGACCAGCATGGGGACCGAGCCCATCACGGCGTGGTGCTGTCGGCATGCTCGGACGTGCTCGTGACCGATCTGAACTTCGAGGCTGACTTTATTCATGAATTCACCATCACCCATCGAGCCGTGGGCAATGTGCTTTCGGGACCGGTGCGCGGGGCGAACCTGGACCTCGACCACCATCGCGATGCCCCGTTCGAGAACTTGTTCCAGGATCTGACCGGCGACGTGCGCCTGCAAGCCGGGGGCAGCCGGTGCTACGGCCCGCCCGCGGGGGTTCGCAATACCTACTGGGCCGTCGACACCGCGGCAGCACCGCCGCCATGGCTCGGCGTCGGCGCCGTCGTGGTAGGCAGCCTTGTGCCCAGCAGCAAACTGGAGCGCAGTCCCGCCGCCTGGATCGAGCGCGTGCCTGACTTGCAGCCGCGCGACCTCAGGGCAGCGCAGTGGCGTCACCGTCAGGCGGAAGCAGAGACCCGAGCTCATCCATCTGCGCGCGCAAGTAAGCGTCCTCGGCCCTGAGGCGTATCAGATCAAACCAGAGATAGTCGCGATAGGGGCGCACCGCATCGCCTTGCATGCCCTCCACCGCCTTGTAGCGGGCTTCCAGGTCAGCCAGCAGCACACTGGTTTCCTGAGTGCGCCGGGACTGGGCTTCCAGCACCGCACGCAGGCGCGACACCAGGATCGCCACACGGTCGTGAATGCCTTCCAACCCGAAGCTGGCCCAGCCGATCCGGCCCCGCTGCGCCTGCTCTTCGGCCGGGGGCTGGGCCAGTAGCGCCCCCGGGTTAATGGTGAAGGTCAAAGTGGCGGCCAGAGGAATGCCGTAGCGCACGCCGAAGAGCTGATCGTAGCCGGCCCGCAGGGCGAGGTCGAAGCGCCGGCTCATGCGCGCGCGGGACTCGCTCTGTGCTACCTGTTCGACAGTAGCCCGATAGGACCGCATCAGTTCGGTCACGGGCTGCGCGGACACGCGGTGCTTGCGGGCAGAGGCCGCCACATGCGCCCGACTCGATCCCAGTTCGGACCTCAGGGTATCCACGCGCAGGCCTGTCGCATTCACCTCCTCGACCGTGGCCTGATGGCGCAGGAACAAGTCGCGCACCTCGAGCAGGATGCGCTCGGCTACCGGCAGCGCCTCCTGCAAGACATGGATCTTGGCCAGCGCCCCGGCAACCGAGTCGGGCTCTTCGTAGCGGGCCAGAAACGCGAACAGTTCACTTTGGTGCCGGTACAGCATGCACTCGGCACGCGCGCGGTCGCGAAGGGCCAACCCTTCGGCAAGATCCGCCAGGCCGTAGCTGAGCCCGGCCTGCAAGCGCCATAGGGTGCCTGAGCCACTGCCGGTCGAGCCGGTCACGTTGACGCTTTCGGCTCCGGTGAGAACACCACCCGAGAGGTACAGGTGGGGATAGAGCTGTTGCGAGACGGATGAGCTGGTTGCTCCCCAGGCGTAGTCGCAGTAGGGGGCGACACCCGGCTGTGGCGACTCGTCGGTCTCAGCCCTGGCCACGGGCACGGAAAGCGCGAGGGCACAGATCGAGAGGCCTGCGCTTGCCAGACTACAGCAATAATGGCGCATGATTGAGAAAGAGCACCTGGTCCTGGGCGGCATGCCCCCCATCCTCCAGGGACAACTCGAGCATCAGGCCGCGCTCGTTCTTGGACTCGATGGGCGAATGCACACTGACTTCGCCAGACAACACCTGGTTGATCTGGCCGACCTTCCGGCAGACGAACATCCCTAAGCGGCAGGCAAACACGGTAGAGCCCGTGTGGACGTTGGTCAGATTCTGATAGGGCACGAATGCAATCGTGATCTTTCCGCTCAGGGCCTTCAGCAGCGGCGACTCGGACAGGACCTTGAGCAGTTCGTCGTAGCGAGCGACCGAGCGATCCAGGCTGGTTTGCACGTCGGTGCAGGCCTTGCGTTCATCCTGCGCCTTGGCCACGTCCAGGGCGCCGCGCATGAAGTCCTGGCGCAGCCGCAGTGAATCGACGTTCAAGGGTGCACGGGCAGGGTCCAAGGTTCGTGTGGCCGAAACCAAGGCGTCGGCATCGCGCTTCATCTGCTCGCCGCGCGCGGTTAGCTCCGAATCCTTCTCGGCCAGCGTCAGGTTGGTTTGCGCCAGTTGTCCGAGTTGCAGGTTCCCCGCGGCGTATTTGTCGCGCGTGGTCAGGCCGGACTGGTACTGCTCGTCTAGCGACTCGCGCGACACGTCCGCGAACTGGCGCGTGGCTTCGGCGACCTGACTTCGGACCTCGTCGAGCTCGCTCGACAGCCGTTGCAGTCGTTGTCTCTCGCTGGAACGGGCGTTGGCTTCGGCCCGCGCCGCGCGGGTCAGCGATTCCTGCAGAGTCATGCCCGTGGCCTCTCGTCGTTCGGCATCCCTGAGGCTCACCTCCAGTACGGCCCGTTCGCCGAGCAATTTGTCGCGCAACGCGGACTGCTGGACGATCTCGGCGTTCAAGCGCACGACCCGCTCGTCGGTGGGCGAAACCAGCGTGGGAGCGATCCAGCTCCGGTTGAACAAGAAGAAGACTTTCGTGAAGAGGAAGGACACCAGGCCCAATAGGATCAGCGTCAGCACCACGAACCCGACCGTTCGGTAGAGGGTGACAATGAACTTGTTCAAGACCAAGGTCAGCGGACGCCGCGGAGAGTTCGGCGCAAGGTCGATCTTTTCCGCCCACGCAGGCCGGGGAACGTCTGGATTGGCCGCGACGCTCACATTCCGACCTCAGCCGCCGGCACCAGCTCGGTTGGGGCGGCAGTAGCCGGAGCGACGACGGCCGGCTCCGCCGCGCCGGTGTGACCGCGGGTCTCCCAGCTGCTCGAGTCCAAGGTGAACATGGCCAAGGTGGTGCACACGATGTACGTCATGGGCATGACCACGGCCATGGCGAGAAACCACAGGGGATGGACCCGCATGTCGTGCGGCAGCCGGCGCGCGTGCAGGGCGTAAATGGCGCCCAACACCGCCAGCACGAGCAAATGAAAGCCTGCAAGCTCCCAGAAGGTGCCGTCGATCAGCTTCTGAATCACGGCCAATGGATAGGCGACGAGCAGGGCGCCCGAGCACAAGTAATGCAGGGCTACGACGGGATGCAGACGCGCGGCATGGGTGACCCCGCCGATGATGTCCACGAGATTCGAACGCCGCCAGCGCAGTTGTTGCGAGAAATACTTGCCGTAGGTGGAAGGAGCCGTGGTCCAGCAGAAGGCATCCATGGTGCAGTAGGTTTCGTAGCCTGCCTTGACGATCTGCCGAGTGAGAAACCGGTCCTCGCCGTACTTGATGGGAACGCCGAGCAGGTTTCGGTTCTTCAGAATCGGCTCCAATTCCAGAAGGACCGTGCGGCGGTAGGCGGTGAGGCAGCCCGATAGACACATCACCGAGTGGAATGCTCGTTCGATGCTCTTGAGGTACTCGTACCCGAGGAAGTACTTGATGACCTGCATCCTGGTCAGCCAGCTATCGTTGGGATTGGAGACAAAGACCCGGCCCCCCACCGCCGCAATGCGCGGGCTGATAAACCGTCGCACCAAGGCTCGGATGGCGTTGCGGTCGACGACCACGTCCGAGTCGACGGACACAATGATCTCCGCGTCCGTCGATCGCACGGCGTTCGAGATGCTCTTGCGCTTGCCCATGTTCACGGCGTTCCGCTCAACCGTGACCCGCTGGGGATTCTGGTCGGCAGCCCGGCGGGCCCACGCGTAGCTGTCATCCGTTGAGCGATCATCGACAATGATGATCGACAGCTTGTGCGCGGGGTAGTCCAGCGCAAGCATGCTGTTGATCGAATCGAAGATGCCGCGCCCCTCATTGAACATGGGCGTCACGATGGCCACGGTGGGCTCGAAATCTTTGTCGGCCGCGTGGAACCGGCGGCGGCGTACCACCTTCAGATACAAACCCACGAACCATCGGTTGGCCCATACCATAAGTACGAGGAGATAGAGGGGAAATTCCATGGGCGGGTCCTGCGCGGCCGTCGCTGCATGTGGTCGCGCGTTGTGGACGGCGAGAGATAAAAGCATCCGGCGCGACAAGGTCTCGTTACATCTCTGTGTCACTTCTGTGGAGGGGATGTCACAGTCCCGCGGGATCGATCGAAGTACACTTCCGCCCCGTGCTTGATAGGGCGTCATCAGCACCTGCAAGAATGACCCGTTGGCGGGCCGCCCGGGGTGGAGGCGTCGCGTGCGCCGGCGTCACGCTGGGTTGGTTGTGTGGCTGCTCGTCGCCTTCTCGGCCGCTTGAGTGTGTGCCCGGGCTAGCCGACTGCGGCTCGGAGTGCGCGGATCTCCAATCGGACGTGGCCCATTGCGGCGGCTGCGGGAATGTCTGCGCGGTCGGCGAAGCGTGCGCGGAAGGTGCCTGCACACAGACCTGCGCTGCACCTCTTCAGACCTGCGGCACCGGCTCATCAGCATATTGTGTCGACACCACGTCGGACGTCACGAACTGCGGCACGTGCGGGAATGCCTGTTCGACAGGCGAAACGTGCACGCTGGGCACCTGCCATGTCGGCTGCACGGGCGGTGGCTGGATGTTCTGCGGCGCCGAGTGCATCGATACCTCGAACGACGCGGCCCACTGTGGCGCGTGCGCGACAGCGTGTCCGGTCGACCAGGCCTGTGCTGAGAACGCCTGCGTTCCCGCCGCATCGTCGCCGCAGCCGCGCCTGATTGTCAGCCTCACCGCCGACGACACCTACGCGGAACAGTTCACGACCATGGCGCCGTTGCTCGAGGCGCACGGCATGCGGGGCACCATGATGGTGAACGCTGGCCGCATCGATCTGCCCGGGAATCTGTTCCTGACCACCGAGCAGGTCGTGGCGCTGCAAGCGGTCGGTCACGAGATCGGCTCGCACGGTCTGACCCACCAGCATCTCGTGGTGGCTCAAAACCTCCCCGATCGAATCGAGAGAGAAGTCTGCGATAGTCGCGCCGACCTTCTCTCACGCGGCTTCCGCGTGCGCACCATCGCGTACCCCTTCGGCGCCGTCGATGGGCTGGCGCAGTCGTGGGCCGCGAAATGCGGATACACGACCGGACGTCTGGTCGGGAATCTTTCTAGCGTCAGATCCCCCTGGTCGGAAACGATCCCGCCGGCAAACCCATTTGAGCTCCGCGCTGCCTCCTCGATTTTCAGCGTTGACACCATCGACGTCGCCCAGGACTACGTCCTCAATGCCGAATCGCACGCGGACGGCGTCACGCCGGCATGGCTGATTCTGAATTTCCACCGGTTCTGCCCGGGTGCAACCTGTAATCCCGGTCTTGCCTGGGATACGGACATCTTCGCGCAGTTCGTCGCGTGGCTCGCAGCGCGGAAGCCCCAAGGCACCGTCGTCCGTACGATCTCTCAAGTCGCCCCAGGACCGCTCATGCCCGCCGTGTGGAGCAACACGCCCTTGGTGCTGAACGGCGACCTCGAGAGCTATCTTCAAGGGAACGCGGCACCGCCCGACTGCTGGGTCTACGGTCACTCGGGCGACAACATTGCGGCCTGGACGCAGGTCGCGGGCCGAACCGGGTATGGGCAGCAGCTCGTCGTGACCAACTACTTGAACGGTTCCAACAGCATTGTCCTTTCGCATGGATCGAGCTCGTACCCTGACTACAAGAGCTGCGGGATACCCGTTTCGCCTGGTCGCCACTACCAGCTCAATTGTTGGTTTCGATCCGATGTCCCGGTCGCATTCACGCTGTACAAGAACGACGACTACAACGACGTCGTCAGCCCCTGGATGACGACGGAGGCCAGCCCGGCCAGCCCGTCGGACTGGGCGCAGAAGACGTTCGGAATCATGATTCCAGACGGCATCGTGAAGTACAACACGCTGTTTTACGGTCCCTACGTCACCAGCGTTTGTTCCTCGGGGTGCCTCAACGGTGACAACACAGCCACCCTCGTGGTGGACGACTGCAGCGCGGTCGACGACACGGGGGCCATTGACGGAGAGCCATGATTCGCTTCACTGGGAAGTCCTGGGCGCTCGTGGCGACCGGCGCGGGCTTGGTCGCTCTTGGGGTCGCGTGCGATCCTCCCCCCGCCCCGCACGCCAAACGCGCGCCCGTGGATCGCGAAGAGAACATCTACGGAATCTTGAGCCGCGGGTCCGCGTCGGTCGCCAACGACCTGATCGAGAATCGCTGGGACCTGGGCCAAAGGTTCCCCATCGCCACAATCGACGAGCCCATCACGTGGACCGAGGACCCTTTTCAGGACCGGTATTGGCGCTTTCTCTTCTACAGCCTGCGCCCGACGTCGAACCTCCTTTACGCGTACTACAGCACCGGCAAGACCAAGTACCTCGACAAGCTCGCATCCATCCTCAAGAGCTACGCGGCTTATGATGCCCAGCGGCTCGTCGGTCCCCCGTATGACCGAACCCGATTCGACTACCGTCATGGTGCCGCGTTTCGCGCCATGGTGCTGGTGAATACGCTCGCAAAGCTCGAACGCTCGGGGGACATCTCGCCCGATCTCGCCTCGTCGCTCAGGGCTTCGATCGAACGTTTGGGAACCTTCCTCGCGATCCCGATGAACTTCGACCCGGACTACAACCACGGCTTTACCGAGGCCGCCGCGCTGGCGTTGATCGCTGCCAACTATCTGAGCCTGCCGTCGGCCGCCGCTTGGCAGGCCACGGCTCTCGATCGGCTTTCGTCGCTCATGGTCGATTCGGTCGACGCGGACGGCGTCGAGCTCGAGAATTCGCCTTTCTACCATTTCTACGTCCTGAGCTTTGCGTATCAGATCAACCGATGGGCCCGCCGCTACGGCGTACCCCTGTCGGGCGACTTCGAAACCGCCATGCGCGGCATGGTTCCATACGCGACGTTCGTTCTTCAACCGGACGGAAGCATTCCGCTCGCCGGGGCGAGCGTGGAACTCGGGGTCGAAAATCTCGACCCCGCCGTCTATCAGGACCTTGCCAAGCAGTTCCCGGAGTTCGAGTACGTCTACTCGATGGGCGCATCGGGAACACCCCCGACGCAGCGAGGGGTCTTGTTTCCAGTTTCCGGCCAGACCTTCCTGCGTTCTGGGTTTGGCAGCGGACCGTCGGACGTGGCGCAGGAGACCCACATCGCGTTCAACGTGGGTCGGTGGCGCACGAGCCACAGCCACCTCGACGTTCTCGGCATGGACTATTACTCGGCTGGTTCGCGCCTGCTCTGCGATTCGGGCTTATTCACCTACGATCCCGGGCCCGACTACACGTACTTCTTTGGAACGCCAGCGCACAACACCGTCGTGGTCGACGGAGGCAATCAGGCCACGTCGGGCGTCGTCACAGCGGGTCTTGCGGCGACCGGTGCGCGCTGGGCGTACCAATCGGGCTCGCACGGGCTGTACCCTGGTGTGGTCCATCGACGCTCCGTGCTCTTGCTCGAGAAAGACCTCACGCTGGTCTACGACACTCTGCAAAGCGATGCGCAGCATGACTATGCGCAGGTGTGGCACTTGCCGGGCGGGTACAGCACGAGCATCGATGGCGTGGACACGAGCGGGCTCGCGATCGATGGACAACCGCGCATCGTGATCCGCCAGGCCCTGGCCGAAGGGCTCACACTGCAGGCGATCGAAGGAGCGACCGATCCCATGCAGGGCTGGATCTCCGAGATCTACGGCAACAAAGTTGAGAACTACGCCATCGAGTACCACGCGACGGCTTCGACCAGACACTATGCAACGCTCATCGTCTCCGGGCACAAGGCGCAGGGTGCATCGAGCCTCAGCGCGACCGTGGCGGACGACGGCACGCTGGCGGCCGTGGTGTGCGGCGGCACGGAGCCAACGGTGGTCACGATCTCCAATCAGGTGGCCGATGGTGAATCGATAACGGTCACCAGCGCAGGGGCGACATGTCCCTGACAGGGTCGCTGCCGGCCCTTCTCCTTGCCCTATTGGCGTGCTCGCACCAGGGGTCGGGCTCTGCGCGGCTGCGATTCACATTTGCACACATGGGCCGTCACTTCGACCTCGCTGCTCGACGAATGCGATGGACCGCCGTTCGGCCTATTTGATGAACCTCACGTCGTCGATCCAGATCTCGAAATCGTTTGCGGTCGGGCTACCTGAGACGTAGATCACGCCCACTTGGATTTCCATGCCGGTCAGGTGTTTGACATCCAGCTTGTCCGCACTCGTGTGATAGCCGGGGTTGTATGGATCTTGGAGGGTGTCAGCGAAGAAGATATCGATGAATATGTCACTGGCACCGCCCTCGCGGTTGATGGCATCATCGCGGTTGGAGGTTCTTGCATGCCTGCTGTCTCGACCCTGGATTTCAAGGATGCCCTGTCGTTCGCCAACCAGAACCCGGCTTGCTGGCTGGCCACCAGCCAGGATGATCAGCCGCATGTGCGCGGCGTGCTGATGTGGTTCGCCGACGCGAGTGGCTTCTACTTTCACACCGGGGTGGTCAAGCGCCTGGCCGAGCAGATGGCCAGGAACCCGCGCGTGGAGATCGCCTTCTACAATCCCGGCAAAGGCCCGGGCGATGGCCGCATGTTGCGGGTGACGGGGAAGGTGGAACGCGTGATAGATGCGGCCCTGGAAGCGCGCCTGGTGCGTGAACGCGCCTGGCTGAAAGACATGGTCGAGGCTGCGGCCAATTCGAAGCTGTTCATGTTCCGCGTGCCTCACGGCGAGATTCGCGAATGGACCATGGCCACGAATCTGCACGAACGCGAGCAGGTTCCCCTGGTGTTCTAGCTACCTCGTCAGTCTCTCCAGCCTGTCGACAATATCCGCCGCTGCCTTGGGGCGCGCTAGGCTGCGCATGGCTTCGGCCATTGCCTGCCGGCGGGCAGAATCGGCGAGCAAGTCGCGTAGCAATTGCGCCAGCTCCGCGCCGGTGAAAGTGCGCTGATCGAGCACCAGGGCCGCGCCGACCTGGGCAAAGCGGGCAGCGTTCTTGCTCTGGTGGTCGTCGGCCGCGGTGGGCAGGGGGATCAGAATGGCGGGCCGGCCGGCAATAGCCAGCTCGGCCAGGGTCAGGGCACCAGCGCGTGCCACCACCAGGCTGGCCCGATGATATTCGGCCGCCATGTCGTCAATGAAGGGCCGCACATTGACCCGGTCGGCTACGCCCAGAGCGCGATAGCGCTCGCGGCATCGGTCTTCATCACTGGGTCCGGTCTGGTGGACTATAGCGGGCAGCGAGCCGCTCTTGGCCAGCCTCCCCGGTGCGAGCGGCCCCTCACCCGCCGACGTGGACGTCGGCGGCCTCTCCCCGGCGGGGAGAGGCGCGGATCTCGACTCGCCAGGTTCCATGCCATCAACTTGAAGGGGCTGGTTCTTGGCCAGCATTTCGACAGCCGCCAGCACCAGGTCGTTGACCGCGCGTGCGCCCTGGCTGCCACCCACCACTAGAATGCTAGGCGATGCGCTTGGCTCGTCGTTGCCTGCCCCGGCCGTCAGGGTTGCCACCAGCTTGCTGCGCACGGGATTGCCGATGGTCTCGCTCTTGCCGGCCGGGAAGAATCCTCGGGCTTCGTCAAAGGCCACCACCACGACGCGAACCAGACGCGAGAGGATCCGATTGGTTATGCCGGGAACGCTGTTCTGTTCTTGAATGGCCGTGGGGTAGCGCCACAGTGCCGCGGCCAGCACCAGGGGTCCCGAGGCGTAGCCACCCACGCCTAGAACCACGTCGGGACGAAAGCGTCGCAGAATAGACAGCGAGCGCAGGAACGCCCCGGGCAGACGCAAGAGGCCGCGCAGGACCGCCATCGGGCCTACGCGCTTGAGCCCGCTCACTTCGAGAAGCTCCAGCGCGTACCCGGCGGCAGGCACGGCGCGCGCTTCCAATCCGCGCGAGGTTCCCACGAACAACACCTGGCCGCCGCGCCGGACGACTTCTTCCGCAACCGCTATGCCGGGGTACAGGTGCCCGCCCGTCCCGCCGCCAGCGATCAGCAAGCGCATGTCACGACTTCGCCTCGACCACGACGGCGATGTTCGCGGCGTCGGTGCGGCGGTTCTTCGACACGCGGCGACGGCCCCTACGCAGGGATGGCCAGAGCGATAGGGGCGCGGGCTCGGGGTCGCGCGCTGAAATGTTGGCGAGCACGCCCGCCATGAAAAGGCTCACGACCAATGCCGTGCCGCCATAGCTGACGAAAGGAAGCGGCAAACCCTTGGTAGGCAAAAGGCCCAACACCACGCCCATATTGACCAGGGCCTGCAATCCGAAAAGCAGAGTCATGCCAAAGGCCAGGTAGCAACCGAAGGCGTCGCGCGCCCGCGTGGCCGCGCGCAGGCCTCGCCACACCAGCACCGCGAACGCCAGCAGGACAGCCAGCACGCCGCAGAGGCCTAGCTCCTCGCCGATGATCGCCAGGATGAAGTCGGTGTGGGCCTCGGGCAGGAAGAAGAGTTTCTGGTGGCCCTGGCCAAGCCCTTGCCCGTACAGGCCTCCCGAGCCCACGCTGATGAGCGATTCGTAGAGCTGGTAGCCCGTGTCCCGCCGGAACTGCCAGGGATAGAGAAAGGCGAGAAAGCGTCGCATCCGCCAGGGCTCGCCCGCGATGAACACCTTCCAGCCGATGGGCGCAGCCACCAGCACCGACAACAGAATGTAGCTCGTGCGCGTACCGGCCACGAACAGCAGGCCCAGCGCCGTGACCCCCATGATGACTGCGGTGCCCAGATCGGGCTGCTTGAGCAGCAGCACAAGGAAGATCCCCGTCATCACCAGGGGAGGCAGGAACCCCATGCGGAAGTCTTTGACTTTCTCGGCCTTGCGCGCGAGCAGCACGGCCAAGTACAGCACCAGGGCGAACTTGGCCAGCTCCGACGGCTGGAACGACAGTGCGCCCCACCGGAACCAGCGCACGGCCCCGTTAATCGCGGGCCCCACCTTCAACACCGCAGCCAGCATCGCCATGGACAGGAACAGCAGGGGATAGGCCAGTCGGCGGTACGCCGAGTAGTCGAGCCGCATGCCGATCGCGAAGGCGACCAGGCCGGCTGCGCTGTAGACCCCCTCGCGCTTGAGGAAGTAGGTCCAGTCGCCGTAGGTTTTGGCCGCGAACGCGGCGCCGGCCGAGAACACCATCACCACCCCAAACCCCGTCAAGGCCAGGATCGTCGCGACCAGCAATCGGTCCGGTCCTTGTGACAGAAACCCGCCGCCGGCAGGGATCGCCCGCTTGGACCCGGCCCAGCTAGCCACACGTTCGCGCAGGTTCATCGATCCTCCGGGAGAGCACCACGGGTGACGCCCCTCTGGGCGATGAGATTCTTGACTGCGGCCCGAAAGACCTCGGCGCGATGCTCGTAGTTGCGAAACATGTCGAAGCTGGAGCAAGCAGGAGAGAGCAGGACCGCTTCTCCACTTCTGGCCATGGTCGTCGCCTGCACCAC
The DNA here is from genome assembly GCA_003158395.1 of Myxococcales bacterium. GTDB lineage: Bacteria > Myxococcota_A > Polyangia > Fen-1088 > Fen-1088 > Fen-1137. Next base: position 15,754 of record PMIX01000259.1, read on the forward strand.
CGCCTCTTCCATGCTGCCCGCGATCTCCACCGGCACCACGGGCGTCAGTACTTCGCGCAGCTTGGGCGCTGCCTCGCCGATCAGCACGGCGCCGCGACCGACTTGCTTCATGACCTTCGCCAACGGTTCATACGAGCCGCCCTTGTCGCGGCCGCCGGCAATGAGGACAACCGGGCGCGGGAAGCGATCGAGCGCCGCCACCACCGCGCCCACGTTGGTGCCTTTGGAATCGTCGTAGAAGAAGACACCGTCCAGCTCGCCCACTAGCTCCATCCGGTGCGCCAGGGGCCGGAACGCCACCAGGGCCTGACGGGCTTCGGCTGGCAGGGCGCCGGCCAGGCGCCCCGCCACCAGTGCCGCCAAGGCGTTTTCCAGGTTGTGCCGGCCGACCAATCCCGGCAAGTGAGCGGGATAGTATTCGATCGGTCCGCCCGTCAGGCGTACGCACAGGGCATCGCCCTCGATCCAACCACCCATGACCAGCGCGCGCCGGGTCGAAATCAGTACGCACTGGCTGCGAATCCCCTTGGCTGCCGTTTCGGCCAACGGATCATCGATGTTAAGAACCGCAAAATCCGCCGGGGTCTGTGCGGCAAAGATGCGCGCCTTGGTCGCCACGTAGGCGTCCAGGGTGGCGTGGCGATCCAGGTGGTCGGGCGTAAGGTTGAGCAGGACCGCCACCTGCGGGCGGAACGACTCGACGGTTTCGAGCTGAAAACTCGACACCTCGAGTATGCACGTGCCGCCCGGCTCGGCGGCTGGGGTGCCCACAGCCTCGGCGAAAGGCGCGCCCAGATTGCCACCCACGAAGGTGGGCCGGCCATTGGCAGCGAGTATGGCACCGCACAAGGTCGTGGTGGTCGACTTGCCGTTGGTCCCCGTGATGGCGACCACCGGCGCGTCGACGAACCATGACGCCAGCTCCAGCTCGCCGGTGATTGTGGCGCCTCGCTTTCGCGCGCCCTCTACTTCGGGCAAGGGGGGCACGCCGGGCGACAACACGATGAGGTCGGCGGCGAGGAAGGTCTCGGCCTGATGCCCGCCCAGCTCCCGCTTGGTTGTGGGCGGCAACTGCGCCAGGGCCGCGGTCAGCGCCTCGGCCGGCTGCTTGTCGGTGACGGTGACCTGGGCGCCGCGGGCCGCACACAGGCGCGCGGCGGCCACGCCCGAGCGGCCCAGCCCCACGACGAGCACTTTCTTGCCAAACAGGCCGGGCTGGAAGAGCTGCATCAGCGAACCTTCAGGGTAAGCAGGAGTCCCAGGACGGCGCAGGAGAAGGAGACGATCCAGAAGCGCACCACGATGCGCGACTCGGGCCAGCCCATTTTCTCGAAATGGTGGTGGATGGGTGCCATGAGGAAGATGCGTCTCTTTGTGATCTTGTAGTAGCCGACCTGGATGACGTCGGAGAAGAGTTCCACCACGAAGACGCCGGCTATGAAGGGGAGCGACAGCTCGGTCTTGGTGGCCAGCGCCACAAAGCCGATGGCCCCGCCCAGGGCGAGCGCGCCCACATCACCCATGAAGACCTGCGCCGGGTGCGTGTTGTACCAGAGAAATCCAATCCCGGCGCCGGCGATGGCCCCGCAGAAGACCGTGAGCTCGCCTGCGCCGCGCACATGGGCCATGCCCAGGTAGTGGGCAATGTTGAAGCCCGCCAGGGTCTGGCCGGCAGCATAACTGAGCAACATGAAGGTGAAAGCGCACGCGATCACCGGGCCGATGGCCAGTCCGTCGAGCCCATCAGTCAAGTTGACCGCGTTGGAGGTGCCCATCACCACCACCACCAGTCCGAAAAGCGCATAGGCCAGCGCCGGAACCTCCAGCGGATGGCGCTCGAAGTTGAGCAGCGGAACCGCCAGCCGCTGTCGCACCGACGGGTCCAGGGCATCGCCAAAGAACAACCAGCCCACGGCCACGGCCCCCACCACGAATTGGACCAGCAGCTTGAGCTTGCCGGAAACCCCGCGCTTGTTCCTTCTGGTGATCTTTAGGTAGTCGTCGACGAAGCCGAGCGCGCCATAGCCCACGGTCACGAACAACGCCGGCCACACCAAAGGACTGGTGAGATCGCACCACAGCACCGTCCCGGTGACCAGGGCCATGATGATCAGGGCACCGCCCATGGTCGGGGTGCCTTGCTTGGCCGCGTGGGTCGCCGGGCCGTCGTCGCGGATGATCTCGCCCAGTTGTCGCGCACGGGCTCGACGAATGAACCAGGGCGCGAGCGCGAAGGTGATGAGCAGCGAGGTCATGGTCGCCAACATGACCCGCGTCGAGACGTAGCGAAAGACGTTGAGGAACCCGAAATTGCCACGCAGTTGCACAAAGAGATGGAACAGCATGAGCTAGAGCTTCTTTCGCAAGGCCTCTACCGCGCGTTCGAGGCGCACGCCACGCGAGGCTTTCACCAAGATCCAGTCGCCGGGCGCGGACCAGGTCGATACCGCTTGCGCAGCTGCTTCCGGATCGTCGAAAACCATTGCGCGGCTGGCCAGCAGCCCTGCCGCGATGGCACCTGCGGCAATCTTGGCGCCCAGCGATCCCACAACCGCCAGGCCGGCCACGCCGATCTTGGCCGCCTCTTCGCCGATTGCCTGATGCAGAGCCGCGGCCGTCTCGCCCAGCTCCAGCATGTCGCCCAGGATGGCGAAGCCTCGGCCGAACCGCCCCGCTGATGCCACCAGCGTGTGCAAGGCGGCAGACATGGACGTCGGGTTGGCGTTGTAGCAATCGTCCAAGACGATGCGCCCACCCAACGAGAGCACATGCGACCTGTGCGGCGGAAGGGTCGCGCGCTGGAGAGCCGCGGCCGCCGGCAGAAGAGGAACCCCGAGCGCATTTGACACGGCCAGCGCTGCCGCAGCGTTGCGCGCGTTGTGCTCCCCCGCCAGCGATAGACGCACCACGACCGGTTCATACCCGACCGACACGCGAACGAGAGAGCCCGCCGCACCAGCGGGGATGAACTCCATGATCCTCACAAAGGCGCGCGCCGAGGCGTCCGCGAACCCGAAGCGTCGCTTGCGCGCCTCAGGTAGCCCCGCCACGTCCGGTTCAAGCCGGGGTTCGTCGGCGGGCAGCACCGCGATTCCGTCCGGAGCAAGACCGCCAAAGATCTCACCCTTGGCGCGCGCCACGGCCTCGAGTGACCCCAACCGACCGAGGTGCGCGGCCGCCACGTTGGTCACCACCGCAACATGGGGCTCGGCGATGCGAGTCAAGTATGCGATCTCGCCCGGTGCCCGCATGGCCATCTCCAGCACCCAGAAATCTTCCTTGCCAGTCGCCTCCAGCACGGTGAGCGGCAGTCCCACGTCGGTGTTCAGGTTGCCCTGGGTGCGCAACACCTGACCTGCGGGCGCGAGCGCCGCCGCGATCAGTTCCTTGGTCGTAGTCTTTCCGTTGGAACCCGTGACGCCCACCACGCGGCCCCGGTACTGCTTGCGTACGGCTGCCGCCAAGTCCCCTAGCGCCTTGCGCGGGTCAGCCACCGCAATCACCGGAATCCCACTACAGCCCGCTGGCCGGCCACGTCCGGCAGCCACCACGACCACTGCCGCCCCCTCCTGCGCCGCAGCCCCGCAGAAGTCGAAGCCATCGACCCGTTCGCCGGGAAGGGCGAAGAAGATGCGCCCCGGTTTCACTTCACGGCTGTCGCTGGCCGCCCCGGCAAATCGTGTCGTGGCCAGCGCCGCCGGCGAGCCCACCAGGGTTCCCCCCATGGCTTTACAGGCAAACGCCAGGGTCCGCTTCGCCGGCTTCGTCATGCGGCACCGCCAGGAGCCATGCCGCCGGCACGGGCCGCGAAAGCAACCGCGGCGACATCGCGATCATCGAAGGGAATCTTCTGCGTGCCCAGGATTTGGTAGTCCTCGTGGCCCTTGCCCGCAATCAGCAACATGTCACCTGGCCGTGCCAGGGCCACGGCCAGCTCGATAGCCGCCCGGCGGTCAGGCTCGACGTGGAAACCCGATAGGCCCTGGCGCAGCTCGGAGGCCGTCCGCCGAACGATGCCGGTCTTCTCCACGCCCGCGACGATCATGTCGATAATGACGACTGGATTTTCGGTGCGCGGGTTGTCCGAAGTGACCACCACCACATCCGCGCGCTCGGCAGCGGCTTGGCCCATGCGCGGCCGCTTGCCCTTGTCGCGGTCGCCGCCACACCCGAACACCACCAGAACGCGCCCCGTGCCCAGCGGACGCAGCACATCGAGCGCCCGTTCCAACGCGTCCGGCGTGTGCGCGTAGTCGACCAGACACAGGACTCCCGCTGCGTTGGCCACGCGTTGCAGGCGGCCCGGAACTCCTTGCACCCGGGCCAGACCAGTGGCGATGGCATTGCGATCGATGCCGTGGGCGAGCGCCATGCCGGCGGCCAGCAAGAGGTTGGACAGATTGAAATCGCCCACCAGGCGTGACGCGATTTCAAGCGGCCCCGCGGGCGTGGCCAGTTTCAAGCGGGTCCCGTCGATCCCCAGGTGGCGGTCGAGCACCGCCACGTCAGCACCCCGCGGCTGTCGGGTTAGGGTCAGCACTGGGCCGTGCACCTCGGGGCGCATGGCAAGGCCAGCCTGGTCGTCGGCGAAGAGCACGGCGACGCCATTTTCGGCCGAGAGCAACTCGCGGAAGAGAATCGCCTTGGCCGCCCGGTAGCGCTCCATGGTGCCGTGGTAGTCGAGATGGTCCTGGGTGATGTTGGACAGGCCAGCCACGCGGAAGCAGCAGCCATGCAGCCGCCCCTGATCGAGGGCGATGGACGACGCCTCCAGCACCACGTCCGAGCAGCCCTCGCCTTTCATCTGCGAAAAGAGAGAGTGTAGCTGCAGAGCGCCGGGCGTGGTGAGCGGAGCTTCCTGTGTCTTGTCGCCAAAACGATAGCCCACGGTCCCGATGACGCCGGGTCGGCGGCCGGCTGCGGCCAGGATCGCCTCCAACAAGTACGTGGTCGTGGTCTTGCCGTTGGTGCCGGTCACGGCCGTGAGGGTCAGGGCCTGCGCCGCCTGGTAGCGATTGGCGGCCACCAGGCTGAGCGCCAGCCGAGCATTGGGCACGACCACCAGCGCAGTCGCGCCACCCGGCGAGGCGCCACCCTCCTCGGTGAGGATGGCCGCCGCTCCCTTGGCCTTCGCGTCGTCGATGAAGCGCCGGCCGTCGAGCTTGGTTCCCGGGACAGCAATGAAGAGATCCCCAGCCTGCACCAGGCGAGAGTCGTCGCGCACTTCGCGGATCAGGACCTCGCCGTCGCCGGTCGCGATGCGCGCGTCTGAAACTCCCTGCAACAGATCCGACAGCCGCGGCAAAGCTCATCCTCCACTTCGGAACGAAACCCGACAGGGCATGCCACGCACGCCGGGGCCGGGCGC
>PMIX01000157.1 GCA_003158395.1 Myxococcales bacterium
GAATTTCGCTCTCGCCTGACGCGGGCACCACTGCGCGGCTGGGCCAGTCGGGCTGCGACTGTGATCTGGGCCACCGCGCCCCAAGCTCGCCCACGCTACCCTTTGTCTTGGTGGGTGCCGCCTTCTTGCTGCAACGACTGCGCCGGCGCCGCTAGGACAATGCCTTGATCAGCGCGATCAGGCGGAGCGACGCCAACAGCGCGCCCTGCTGCGATGCCGGCACGGCAACGATATAAGGGGGGCTGGTGCATGGAAGCGGGAGGGATGGGACGAGAGGGATGCCGCAGCCTGGATGGGAACTCCCCTCGCGCCGGTGAACCTCTTGCGCCCGGGCTCGTAAGCCGGCTGACAACGGACGCTCGCCGGGCAGACCAGGGCCGCGCGGGCTCGGGTTGGCCTACTCGAACAGCTCGACCTGAGGACTCGGCCGCAGGCGCGTGACAGAGGATGGGCTCACCGCCTGCGCAAGAGCGCTGTGCGACTGGACCTGATGATCGGCTCGGATGCCACGGACAGCCCCGCCTGGCTGGCGAGTGTGAGAGTCTTGGCGAAATCCTCTTTCGTCACGTGGCCGCGCGGTTCGGCCACCAGCATCTGAGCGCCGGACTTCAAGGCACGCGCCGCCTCGGCGAAGAAGCCCGCCTGGCCCGGCAACTCGTGAACCATGGCGAAGGCGAGCACGAAATCCACCTTTGCTTCCAGATCATCCGTTCCCAGCCGATCAGCCTGCGCCAGGCGCGCGTCGATTCGCTCAGCCAGCCCGGCCCGCGCCGCCCTGCGGGCCAGCCCCGCCAGCATGCGCGGCTGTATGTCGATGGCCACCACCCGGCCGGCTGGACCCACCAATCGCGCCAGTTCCAGTGTGAAGAATCCCATGCCCGGGCCCGGCTCCAGCACAGTCATTCCTTGCGTGACCATGGGCTGCAAGAGCGCGCGCGGATTCTGGAACAGGCGCCGCACGGGGCTCGCCAGCAGGTACCCCAGCCACCATGGACAAAGTCGATGCGTCATCAGGGTCTTTCCATATCGTGTCATGCAGCCGGCATGTCCGCCATCGGACCTGTCCATCGGACCTGTCCTTCGCCAGGTGTTCCGCACGTCGCAGGATGCAGGGCGCGGAGATTGCGCCCGGCATCCGCCTCGCTTCTGCCGGGCGCAGAAGGGCCCAAGGACGCCGGGTGGCTGGTTGACGCGGTCGCCCTGGTGATCGGAAAGGCCCCCACCCCCTCGGGGGATCGGGACATTGGGCTAGTGGCTGAGGGGCCTGGTCGTTTGTGCGGCCTTGCACGCACAGGGGCCAGGCGCCAGGTCAGCTGCTGTCCCACGGGGAGCGATCGAGGCGAGCCAGGTCGTCGTTCATCTCGTCGATCAGGCGACTGATGGTGCGGGTGACATCTCGGCCTCTGTCCCGACCTGCGTGCGAACCAGTCGTCGGGGCCGGGGACGCGTGGATCTTCCATCGGCGGCAGACGACATCAGGGTCTTGAGCCAGCAACCGAAGCCTAATCCGGTGCACAATTTGACAGAGCGTAGAGAACAGTGTCGGCTTCGCCATGGCCAAGGATCCCCGCCAGCAGCTGCTCGACAACTTCCGCGCGAGAGGAGGCAGGACGCTGCCCACATCGCCCCTCGGCCGGCTGCACAGGACGGCCTCCGCGGCAGCGCGACTCGGGATCGGGGCGCTGGCCGGCCGCCTGCGGGGAGAGGAATTCAACCTCGGTTCGATTTCACCCGAGGCATCGCTGAAGCTGGTGGAGACCTTCGGCGAACTCAAGGGCGTGGCCATGAAGGTCGGCCAGACTCTCTCCTATGTGGACGGATCACTCCACCCGGAGGCGCGGCGCCTGCTGGCGGTGTTGCAAGTGATGTCCCCACCCACCGCCTTCGCGCACATCCAGCGGACCATCTTGGAGGATCTCGGTCTGCGCGGACAGGCTCTGCTGGCGCGGCTAGCGCGCGAGCCGGTGGCCAGTGCCTCGATCGGCCAGGTCCATCGCGCGGTTCTGCCAGACAGCACCTGCGTCGCCGTCAAGGTCCGGCATCCCGGAATCGAGGAGGCGATCCGCGCTGACTTCAAGACTGCCGCGGTCGGCACCCTGTTCGCTCACCTCGCCCTTCCAGGCGTGAACCTTGATGGCTTCGTGGCCGAGGCCGAGGCTCGATTCTTAGAGGAGTGTGATTACACCCTGGAGGCCCGCCGGCAGATCCGCTTCCGCGAGATCTTCGCCGACCACGCGTCGATCACGATTCCGGCCGTGCACCTCGATGTCAGCGGGCCACGCGTGCTGACTTCCACTTGGCACGACGGTGCCGGACTCGACGCCTTTGTCGCCAGCGCTGCCTATGCAGCGGAGAGAATCCGGGCCGCGCGTGCCCTGTACGAGTTTTACGTCGGCACCCTGTACCGCCACGGCCTCTTCAACGCCGATCCTCATCCGGGCAACCTGCTCTTCGCACCCGATGGCCGCGTGACCATTCTGGACCACGGCTGCGTGCGGACGTTCGAGCCCGATCTGGTTGTCTGGCTTGCGCGGCTGTCGCGGGCGGTTCGCGAAGACTGCACGCGCGACATCCAGACCGCGCTGGCTGCTATTGGGATGACCAATCCCACGCGCGATTTCGACATCACGCGGGCCATCTTGCGCGGTTTCTATGCGCCCCTGCTCAAGGTGGGGCGGCACAGGGTCGAAGCCAACCCGGCCATGTCCCTGCGGCACGTGGCGAGGTTGAAGAAGAGCCTCCTGCGGCTGAGTCTACCCGGCAAACTGCTTTTCCTGTTCCGCATCCGCATCGGCCTGTATGCCGTGCTGGCGCGCATCGGCGCCAACCTCGACTGGATCGAGCTCGAAGAAGAGTTGGCCGACCAGAGAAACTCGCCTGCCCCAGAAAGATAGGCGTCCTGGTAGAGAGGCAGGTGCATCGGTTGGCCCATGTGGGACCGCCGTTGGCCAACGACCGGCTGTTTGTTTGGCGCTGCCGGTCAGCATGAGACCGATCCGCTGACCAGCCGCAGTTCGGCAGACCCTTTTGGTCCCCTCTGGCCCCCTCTAGAAAAGTCGACGCCTGACGAACGCTTCGATGTTGGCCCCAAACCTACAGAAGGCACGCGCGATGCGAATCGGGAGGATCCTGGGTCTCGTCATGCTGAGCACCGTCCTGCTGGGCGGAAGTCGGCGCGCGACAGCCACGACCTACATCTTCGCGACCTTCAAAGGCGACGACGCCGCGGGCATGAAGCTGTCCATCTACACGTCGACCGACTCGATCAACTTCACGCTCCTGTCCGACACCGGGTTCGGTGGCAATACCAGCTACATCCGCGATCCCAGCATCATGAAATACACCGATGGCAAGTACTACATCGCGTACACCGACCCGATGAGCGCCAGCTGCTGCAACCCCGAGGACCATTTTGGCATCGCGGTCAGCGCGGATCTGATTCACTGGACCGACCTGACGACGGTGAAAGCAGGCGTGCCGAGTGTTTCGCGCACCTGGGCGCCGGAATGGTACCTCGAGGCCGGGGTGGTCAGGATCATCGCCAACATCGACACCGGAAACCAACTCCCAGATTTTCAGCCCTATGCCTTCACCGCCCAGAACAGCGCATTGACATCGTGGAGTGGGCCGACAGCGCTTGGAATTGGCGCGGACTACATCGACACGTTTGTCGCCAAGCTGGGCACCACCTATCACGCCTTCATCAAGAGCGAAACGACACGATATCTGGAACATGCGACCGCCCCGAGCCTTACCGGCCCCTGGACGTTCGTGGGCAAGGACAACTGGGCTGGATGGGGCTCTGGGTTGGAAGGACCAGCCATCGTCCAGCTGGATGACGGCAAGTACAGAATGTACGTGGACCCGCAGGCAGGGGGAACGCCGTACCAGTACATGACGAGTTCCGATCTGAACACGTGGTCTGCGAGAACGAGCATACCGGGCGCCGCAGGGACGGTCCTCCGGCACGGCACCGTCATACGAGACGAGGTGGCCCCTGGACTGACAGGAACCGGCGGTTCCGCCGGCACCGGG
>PMIX01000243.1 GCA_003158395.1 Myxococcales bacterium
CCAGGCCATCTTCAACGAGGGCGCCCGCCTGGTGGCTGCCGGCTCGAACCCCATGGACATCAAGCGCGGGATCGATGCCGCGGTGGTCAAGGTGGTCGAGAGCCTGAAAGAGCAGTCCAAGCCCACCAAGGGCAAGAGCGACATCGCCCAGGTCGGGACCATCAGCGCCAATGGCGACAGCATGATCGGCGACATCCTGGCCGAGGCCATGGAGAAGGTGGGCAAGGAGGGCGTGGTCACCGTCGAGGAGGCCAAGTCGATGGAGACNNACCGATGCCGAGCGCATGGAAGTGGTGATGGAGGATGCCTACATCCTCATCAACGAGAAGAAGATTTCGAACATGAAGGATCTTCTGCCCGTGCTCGAGCAGGTGGCCAAGGGCGGCAAGCCCTTGCTCATCGTGGCCGAGGACGTGGACGGCGAGGCTCTCGCCACCCTGGTGNNGAACAAGCTGCGCGGCACCTTGCATGTGTGCGCGGTCAAGGCACCGGGGTTCGGCGATCGTCGCAAGGAGATGCTGAAGGATCTGGCGGTGCTGACCGGCGGTCAGTGCATGACCGAGGATCTGGGTCTCAAACTCGAGAACGTGACCCTGAAGGATCTGGGGCGGGCCAAGCGCCTCACCGTGGACAAGGACAACACCACCATCGTGGAAGGTGCGGGCAAGAAGGCCGACATCGAGGGGCGAGTGAAACAGATTCGGGCGCAGATCGAGGATACCAAGTCGGACTATGACCGGGAGAAGCTGCAAGAGCGCCTGGCCAAACTGGTGGGCGGGGTGGCCGTGATCAAGGTTGGCGCCGCCACGGAAAGCGAGATGAAGGAGAAGAAGGCACGCGTTGAGGACGCCCTGCACGCCACGCGGGCAGCGGTCGAGGAGGGGGTGGTGCCAGGGGGCGGCGTGGCGCTGCTGCGCGCGTTGCCGGTGCTCGACAACCTGAAGTTCGACGATGACCGGCGCTACGGCGTCAACATCATTCGTCGTGCCATCGAGGAGCCGCTGCGCCAGATCGCCGAGAACGCAGGCGTGGAGGGTTCAATCGTGGTGGAGAAGGTCAAGGGCGGCAAGGGGGCCTTCGGTTTCAACGCCGCCACTGAGGTCTACGAAGACCTCGCGAAAGCCGGTGTCATCGACCCAACCAAGGTTGTGCGCGCCGCCCTGCAGAATGCGGCGTCCGTAGCTGCCTTGATGCTGACCACCGAGGTTCTGGTGGCCGAAAAGCCCAAGAAGAAAGAGGAACCAGCCCACGGCGGTGGCGGCGGCATGGGCGGCATGGGCGGCGACGACTACTAGCCAGAGCCTGTGGGGAAATTGCGGGCCGTCCGGGATGGGCGGCCCGCAGGTCGCGGGTCGCGCCGCCGGCGTGCCGCTGGCCACTCGCGCTACCGCGCACGCTAGCCGACCTGCGCTCTCCAAAGGCAAACGGGCGCCGCTCATTTCCCCAAAAAAGCGATACAATGGGCGCGTGCAGGCCGAGCCACAGGAATCCAAACGCAGAAGCCCGCGCATCGAGGTCTACGCCCAGGCCGAGATCAAGGGTAGCGAGATCCACATCATGGATGTGCGCAACCTCTCGGCGGGCGGTGTCTATCTTGTGGGAACCCCCGAGGAATACCCGGACCTGCGGCCAGGCACTGTATTCGAGTTGGTCATTTTCGGCTCGGAAGATGGTGTGGGTGACGACCCCGAGTTCAATGTCTACTGCCACGCCACCGTCATTCGCATCGACGAAGGCAGCCCGGGGAAACGGCCGCCGGGCTTCGGTGCAACCGTCGCTCCCGTTGACGACGACAACCGCACTCGATTGTCCAACCTCCTCTTGCGCGCGGACAACTACCGGGTCGGCGATCCGCGGCGCTAGCGCTAATCCGCAATTCCGAGGTTCGCTAGCCGCTCCCTCAGCACGGCGTTGCGGTTCTTCTCGGCGTTGAGCTGGTCGTGCAAGTGGGCGACATGGCCCTCGTATTCCCCAATCCTAGCCAGGGTGGGGACGTCATGCACGCGGGCCGCCAGCTTGCGCGTGATGAAAAGCAGCCAGCCAAGCAGGCCGAAGATGAGCAGGGTGAGAGGCGCGATGAACCCGAGAGCGAGGCCCACGGTCTTCGTGATCCTGGTGTAGTCGCCACGCAGCGTCTCGAAGTCGCGCTGGACCCGTGACAGGGCGTCACGTGTTCTGGCCAGCTCGCCGTCGGCCGAGGCCTTGTCGCGCGCCAGCGCCTCTTGGGCCAGGGCCAGCTGGCTGTTCTCTTGCGTGAGGGCCGCTATTTTGGCGTCGAGATCCACCCGGCGGTCGGTTTCCTTGTTCAGCATCTCTTCCAAAATCGCGGCTTTCTGGACAGGCGTCACGGACTTGCTCACGACAATCTGGCGTGGCGGGGAGGGAGTGCCCCCGCCCGGTTCCTCGGCAAGCGCCACGGGAGCAAGAACGAGAGCCGCGAGCAGTACTGCTATAGAGCGCATCCACTGCCTCCGGATGGTAGGCGGGAGTCGAAGCAATGCCCACCGGCATAACGCCATGCGCGCGCACGATGTGCTGACAATTTCATGCTACCTACAGTTTCGTCGGATGGGTCTCCCGAGTTGAGTCGCGCGAGACGCCAGGCCGCGTTTGTCCGCCTCACTGCGTTCGGAAGGCAGCCGTCGGGTTTTGTCGTTGAACGAAACTGGCGCTCGGCGACCGCGATTCTGATCGCTCCCACGAGTACCCGACGATCATCTTCACGGTGAGCGGGTTGCTTCCCGCCGTGAGTCCTTCGCCGATCCCAGCATTGAGCTCGACGTGCGGCGCCGCGAGCAGATTGAAGACTTCGAAGATGTAGTGCTCCTGTTCGCGCCATGGTACGAAGCCGGAGAATGGACCGAGATTCCCGTAGTACTCGACGCCGACGGAAGCGACCTCAAAGACCTTGAAAACCGCCGTCGCGGCAGGCTGAAACGTTGGGCCTTCCCGGCGGTCAGGACCCGCCAGAGCAATATCGACGATAGGGTTGAACGCGAAGAGCCAATGTTTGCCCTCGTACGCCGCGATCGGCCGCAGCTCCGCGGCCCAGCGATTTCGGTCGTAGTGCTCCGGCAGGAGTGCCAGCTCGAAGTTTGTGCCGAGCCGCACACGATCGCTGAAGGACGGCGGAGTCACGAACTTCGACCGAAGCTTCGTCCCCGCGTACTCGAAGGTCCCATCTCCGCGCAAGGTGGTCTGAAGATAGCCACCGATTTCCCACCAAGGGAGCAGCCCGAGCGATGGCTCGAGAGTGAAATGGCTCTGGTGATTCGGTGGTAGCTCCGGCCCGATCGATTGCCGTCGACCGCTTGGTAGGGAGTTCGCGTGCAGCTCAACGCCGGGCACGCCAGGCTGGTTCGCCGTGCCATCGTAGACCTCGATCTCGAACGGATCGACCGCACGTGCGGATCGAGGAAGAAGCGCGACGACGGGCACGAGCGAGACGATCGCAACGCGCAACACACACTTGGTCTGAATCACCCGCACAAGAAGCGATTGACGAGTGTCGTCACGCCCCAGAAACTTCCTTCCCGCTGCCGGCGGACACGCCCCCGGCCTGGTAGTTCGGGTGAGGCGTCGGATCCGGCCACCAACGGCGCGTCCCGAAAAGCCTGGCCTGCTCATGGGATGCAGTCTATGCCAGCCCTACCCCATTGCGCGAGGCCGGCCTGTCAGGGCACGCCTTGGGAAGTGTACCCGGACTTGCCTGGGTTGCCCGGCTCGCGGTACTCATTGACCCATGTTGGAACGCACCGCCATCTCGTTGGAAAAAGATCTGCTCGCCAGGTTCGATCGCCTGATCGGACGGCGCAACTACGCGAACCGGTCTGAGGCGATACGGGACCTCATCCGAGAACAGCTTGTCCACGACGAATGGTCGCGCCAGGAGAAGGATGGTTCCGACAAGGTCGCCGTGGTGTCGCTGGTCTACGATCACGACTCGTCCAGCCTGGCGCAGAAGCTGACCCACATCCAGCACGAGCATCACAAGGCTGTGGTGTCGTCGCTGCACGTGCACCTCGACGAGCACAACTGCCTCGAAGTGCTCATCCTGCGCGGCCGGGCAAGCGAGATCATCGCGATGGGCGAGAGCCTGGTCAGCACCAAGGGTGTCAGGTACGGCAAGGTCGTGCCCGCCACCACCGGCCGTCACCTGAAGTAGACAAGTTCCTGCGCACTTCGTTCACCACGATCAACGATCGTGATGCGAGCTCGCGACGGTCTCAGCTTGCGGCTTTGTGGGTGTGGCCGTGTGGCTCCAGTTCCTGCGGCTGGTGCGAATGGCCGTGCGGGCCATGCTCTCCCGTGTGCTCGTGTTTGTGCTGTTGAGGATCGCCTGCTTGGGAATGTGCGTGCGCATGCTGATGCTCATGTTCGTGTTTGTGGACATGCTCGTGTTCGTGAGTGTGCGCAACCCCATCGTGGGAGTGCTCATGGGTATGGGTGTGGGCGTGATCGTGCTCATGCTGATGGCTATGATCGTGCTTACCTTCCATCGGATTTCCCTCCAGCTTGCTCGTCTGGCGCGAGACCATTGTGACACAAAAGGGGCGGAGAGTGCGCCCTTGCAGGCGTGGCTGCGATCTACTTCAATCGGCGTCCGGTCGT
>PMIX01000204.1:0-16278 GCA_003158395.1 Myxococcales bacterium
CGGCGGGCTCCCCACGCGACTAGAGCTAGAATCGTTGTGAGGGAACGTCCGGGCGACTCCGGCGCAAGACCTGAATGCCCGTGCCGAACATCAGCCGGATCTCGTCGCCCCGGATGCGGCCTTGGTAGGCGTCGAGCCGCCGCGAACCGGGGTCGCAAGGCCCGCCTTCCAGGACGTCGAAGCGGCGCTCGTAGACGGCGACAGCACCGTCACGAACTTCGCCGGTCACGTGGTAGCGCGTGCCGACCCGAAAATCCAGGTTGCCACTGCACCGATAGGGATGGCCGTCAGTCGACACCTGACGCACCCAACGGTCGTAATGGCCGGCAATCTTGCTGCCGTCTTGCACCAGGTGCCATTCCTCGCGCTCACTTCTCTCGTCACCGTCAGGCATCACGCTGCTGTTCTCCCACAGCCAATACCCCTCAGCACTGGCCGTGCGCCCGTCATCCTCGGCCGGCAGGCCCCCCAGGCGCTCGAGCATTGGAAGCCGATCCGCCATGGAGATCGGCCCAGCCAGCCCACTTCTATCAAAGGCTTGTCGCTCGATGCGCGTAGCACCTGCCCCCGTGCCATCCGAGGCCGGTGGCACCCCAGAGACAGCGCGTCGGCCGGTGGCGCAGCCCGCCGCCGCAAAGGTAGCTGCCAGCAGAGCGAATCGCACCATGGAAAACCCTCTCTAAGCGTAGCAACAGGGAGCGGGCGGAACCAGGAGCCGCCGCTTTCCACAATCCTGCGATTCGCATGAAATCGTGGCGGCAAACGTCGCCGAGAGCGACTGCGACAAGTCTACGACCACCATCGCTCGCCTCGATTGGGTTCGCGACTCGATCGTGGAAAGGGCTGTTCTTCTGAGGCGGTCCGTGGCTCCGCCTGCCGTCCCATCGGGGCGTCCTACCCCGGCCCCGCATTTTCCAGGAACCGCTGCAGGTCAGCCGAAGCCCTTTCCCAGTCAGCCATGCGCCGGCCCAGAAGATCGCCAAGCTCGCGTTCGCGATCAGCGAGTGCGTGCAACTTCTGCCAGTCGCCCCCATGGTCGGCCGCCAGTTGCGCGCGCAGCGCAGAGAGCTCGGTTTCGATGCGCGAGACCTCCGCTTCCAGCGATTCGACCATCCGTTCCAGGCGGCGCTGTGTGCGCTCGCGGTCCTTTTTCACCGCGCGGGTCATCTCAGTCGGCGACTGGGTGATTCGGGAGGGGGGCAATTCCTCGGGCACGGGCTGAGCGGCGGCTTGGCCTCTCCGATACTCGCGCCAGTCTGAGTAATTGCCCAGGTGCGCCTCCAGCGTGCCGTTTTCAAACACCAGCAGGCGCCGGCACGCCCGATCGAGAAAGTAGCGATCGTGGCTGACCACGATGAGGGTTCCTTCGTAGCCGTCCAGCGCGTGCTCCAGCGTTTCGCGCGCCGGAATGTCCAGGTGGTTGGTCGGCTCGTCGAGCGCCAGCACGTTGCGGGGAAATAGCAGCATCTTGGCCAGCGCTAGCCGGCTGCGCTCACCGCCCGAGAAACCGCGCACCGTGCGAAAGGGATCGTCTCCGAAGAAGCGAAACTTGGCCAGGTACTGCCGCACCACTTCGGGCGACAGATCGTTGCGTACCGACTGGATTTCTTCGATGGCGGTGCGGTCCTCGGAAAGTGAGCTCAGTTTCTGATCGAAGTACCCCAGGCGCACAGCGGCTCCGCGTTCCACCACGCCGGCCAGCGGTGCCAGCTCGCCGACCAGGGTCTTGAGCAGGGTGCTCTTGCCACAGCCGTTGGGGCCCACGATGCCGACCCGATCCCCGCGGAAGATGTTGACCGTCACGTCGCTCAGAATGGGCTTGCCCGGGTAGCCCACGCTGATGTTCGGCGCGCGCACAATTTCCTTGCCGCCCAGATCGCCACCGGCTTGGAAGTTGAGCGCGATCCGCCCCGCCATTTGCCAGTTGTCGTCGGGGCGTTCCAATCGCTCCAGCTTTTCCAGCATGCGGCGCCGGCTTTGCGCCTGCTTGGTCTTTTGCCCGGCCAGGTTGCGCCGGATGAAGTCCTCGGTCTTTTCGACGTGTTCTTTCTGGCGCTGGTACTCGACCCGCGCCCGTTCTAGTCGTGCGTCGCGCTCCACCACGTACTGTTCGTACGCGAAGGAATAGCGGACAAATTGGCCGTCCTCCAACTCGACGATCGCGCGACAGGTGCGCTGAATGAAAGCCCGGTCGTGCGAAACCAACACGAAGGCGCCCGGATACTCGGCCAGGCGCGCCTCCAGGCGCTCGATGGCCGCGAGATCAAGGTGATTGGTGGGCTCGTCGAGCAGGAGCAGGTCGGGCTGGCGGACCAGGACCTTGGCCAGCTCCAGTCGGCCGCGTTCGCCGCCGGAGAGCGTGGCCAGCGACCGGCCCAGGTCAGCCCGCGATAGGCCCACGTCCTGCGTGAGCTCGCGAACGCGTGTTTCGAGGTCATAGCCGCCCTCCAGACGGTAGCGTTCCTGCAGGTCACCGTAGCGCTTGAGATCCGCCTCGGAAGCCTCGGCCAGCCGTGTTTCGAGGCGCTGCAGCTCCTCGTGCATGGCTTGCACATGGGCGAATGGCTCCAACAGGGCATCGAGCACAGTGCCCTCTCCGCCCAGTTGGTGCGACTGCCGGAGGTAGGCCACGGTCTGTCGCCCCAGGATCCGCGCGTCGCCCGCGTCCACTTGCAACTCGCCCGCGAGCAGCTTGAGCACGGTGGACTTGCCCGTGCCATTGGGGCCAAGCAAGGCGAGCCGGTCGCCTGGCCGGATGAGCAACGAGGCGCCGACCAGAATCTCGGTGCCAGGATAGCTGAAATATGCGTCGGCGAACTGGGCGAGGCTCAACCGTTGGCCTTCATGAACTCGCGCATGTGGTCGGCCAGGGCCTGGCAGCCTTCCACGGGCATGCCATTGTAGACCGAGGCCCGGATTCCGCCCACGGTGCGGTAGCCTTTGAGCGCCAGCATGCTCTTGCTCGTGGCTTCCTTGAGGAACTTCTCGGTCAGCTCCTCGCTGGGCAGCTTGAAGGTGATGTTCATGTGGCTGCGCACGGCGTGGTCAGACACCGTGCCTTTGTAGAAACCGCCTGAGCCGTCGATGGCGTCGTAGATCAGCTTGGCTTTGTCGGCGTTGCGCTTCTCGATGGCCGCCAAGCCGCCCTGACGTTCCATCCAGCGGAAGGTTTCGAGCAACACGTACACGCCAAAAGTGGGCGGCGTGTTGAGGCAGCTCTTGGCATCGGCGTGCACCTTGTAGTTGAAGATCTTGGGTACGCCCTTGCCAATTCGGTCGTAGAGGTCCTTGCGCACGATGACCAGCACCACACCCGCGGGGCCCAGGTTCTTCTGCGCGCCGCCGTAGACCATGGCAGTGCGCGCGATGGGGTGCGGCCGCGACATGATCTCTGAGCTGGCGTCGACCATGAGAGTGGGGTGTTTCGGCCAGTCGACGAAGCGGTTGCCGTGCACGGTCTCATTCGAGCAGATGTGGAGGTAGGCGGCGTTG
Organism: Myxococcales bacterium; assembly: GCA_003158395.1. Lineage (GTDB taxonomy): Bacteria > Myxococcota_A > Polyangia > Fen-1088 > Fen-1088 > Fen-1137. The sequence continues at coordinate 3,493 of PMIX01000204.1, forward strand.
GGGTCGGCGGTCCAGCCGGTTGGATGGCGGTCGAACCCGGTGGATTCGCTCGACGCCACCACCCGCACCTTGTCGGGGGCGATGCCTTTGGCGGTATCGGCGGCTTTCTTCGACCACTCGCCGGTTATCACGTACTCGGCCACGCCGTTGAGGAAGTTCATGGGAATCAAAGCGAACTGCTGGGTCGCTCCCCCCTGGAGGAAGAGCACATCGTGCGTGTCAGGAATCTGCAGGAGGCCACGGCAGCGGGCGATGGTCTCATCCAGCACGGCATCGAATTCCTTGCCCCGGTGACTGCACTCAGCGATGCCAAACCCCTTGCCCTGAAAGTCCAGCAGGGCTGCGGCAGAGGCCTCGAGAACCTCGAAAGGCAGAGTGGCAGGACCGGGAGCGAAGTTGAACGCGCGTTTCTTCATGGGGACTCCGTTGGGTAGAGGGGGCACAAACATAATCGATTCCTGGCGCCAACGGGAGAGGAACTGACCGTGGCCGCCACCGACTCTGTCACCCACACCGATCCGCATCTGCGACGTTTGGGTTGGACCCCGAAATGAACCTGTACTAGAAAGCCTCAGGCCCAAGCGGGCCGCGTTTTTCGATGCTCGAATTTTTCCGGCCAACGAAGGATACTCGTGCCCAGCGTCGGCGATTTCATCGGGTGAGCCGGGCCGAGGTTGGCGGCAGAACCCTGGGAGCAAAGGCTGGACTCACCCAGACGCGGAGAGACAAATGGCCGTCGTAGTTGTTGTCGGAGCCCAGTGGGGCGATGAAGGCAAGGGGAAGGTCGTAGACCTCCTGACCGAACACGCGGACATCGTGGCGCGCTGGGGAGGGGGTGCCAACGCCGGCCATACCATCGTGGTCGAGGGAAAGAAGTACGTCACGCACCTGATTCCTTCCGGTGTCCTTCGGGCCGGGGTTACCTGCGTGCTGGGAGAGGGCATGGTCATTGACCCGCGCACCCTGGTCGAGGAAATGCGCACCTTTCGCAGCCACGGCTTGCTGGCACGGAACACGGATCTGGTGATCGCTGGGCGGGCCCACCTGACATTCCCGCACCATCGGGAGCTTGACCGTCTGCGCGAAGAGGAACCGGGAGCCATTGGCACGACTCGTCGTGGGATTGGACCGACCTATGAGAGCAAGGCCTCGCGCACCGGCGTCCGCGTCGAGGACCTTCTGCGGCCAGAGCGGTTTCGGCGCAACGTGGAGCGCAACGTGGCCTACGTGTCGGGCGCTCTGCTTCGGTACGGAGCTGCGCTTCCCGATGTGGACGCGCTGGTCAAAGAATACTTGGCGCTGGGTGAAGAGATTCGGCCCTTTGTAGGGGATGCCTCTCGCTTCCTCTACGACGCGATTCGGACGGGGCACAACGTATTGTTCGAGGGCGCACATGGTGTCTTGCTCGACCTGGACCACGGCACCTACCCCTTCGTCACGTCTTCGTCGACCACAGCCGGAGGTGCTTGCACGGGATGTGGTATCGGGCCGGCCTCCATTGACACGGTCATGGGTATCGTGAAGGCCTATGCCACTCGAGTTGGCAACGGGCCCTTCCCGACGGAGCTGCACGACAAGATGGGCGACCGCCTGCGCGAGGTGGGCACGGAATTTGGGTCCACCACCGGCAGGCCGCGTCGGTGCGGGTGGCTGGATATACCGGCCCTTCGCCTTACTTGCCGGCTTTCCGGCATCCTGGCCCTGGCGCTGACCAAGCTCGACGTTCTGGCGGGTCTGGAGAGGGTCAACGTTTGCGTGCAGTACCGGCTGGCAGGCAAGACGCTCGATGAGATGCCGCTGGATCCCGACGACTTGGCGGCCGTGGAGCCGGTCTACGAGACACTCCCAGGGTGGCCCGCACTTTTCGCAGTCGACGCTTCGGCGGCCGCGAAGCCCCAGCTTCATCAGGCTGCTGAGCGGTATGTTGCGCGGATTTCCGAGCTGGTCGGTGTTCCCCTGGCCCTAGTCTCGGTCGGGCCGGGGCGCGACGAAACCATCGTGAGGGACAACCCATTCGTGGCAGGTAATGCGCGCTAACTCATCGCACGCAACCTACCGCGGCGGACGCGTCGCGATTCTGCCGTGCTGGTCGTGGGCGGTGTTCGGGGCGGGGATGGGACAGAAACCGTCTTGCCACGCGGAGACTGACATCTATAATCGCGCGGTTACCGTTTCTTCGTGGTACGCGCAAATGAGGGCCCAATGAAAATCGTCTGTGACGCTTGTCAGGCTAAGTACTCGATAGCGGACGAAAAAGTCCAGGGGAAGGCCTTCAAGATCCGATGCAAGAAGTGCAACCATATCATCGTAGTCAGAAGCGGCGGTGAGCGCGCCGCCAGCGCTGCCGCGGAGCCCAAGCCCGCGCCAGTCGAGGCCCAAGGCACATGGTACGTCGTGGTGGAGGGCGAGCAAGTCGGGCCGCTGACCGAGCCGGACATCGCGGCCCGCCTGGCGCGTGGTGAGATCACTGGCGACACGCTGGTGTGGAAGGAAGGTCTTGCTGACTGGGTGAAGCTGTCAACCGCCCCGGAGCTGGCACAGGCGCAGGCGCCCCAAGTGCCTCCGGGTGCTGAGCCGGCCTCGGTCCCGGCGGAAGAGCCCGCGCCTGTCCGGCGCGATTCAGCACGCATGCGTGCGCATGGTTCGGCCAAGGAGGCGGGGAGGACAGCGGCTCCTGCTGAGGATGTCTTCTCAAAGCCCGCCCCGGCGGCCAGTGGAGCGGCCGATCTCTTTGGCTCGTCCGCCGCCGCGCTCTCGTCCGCTGCGGCCGAGGCGCCAGCCGCGGCGGCGCCGTTTGCGTTTGGAGCGGCGGCTGCCCCGGCTGCTGAGCCGGTATCCAGGGCCCCGGGCAACGGCGCAGGGCAAAGTCATCTCACCGGTCAACGCAACGAGAACTCGGTGCTGTTCTCACTGGCCAACCTGGAAGCCCTTGCGGTGCCGAGATCGTCGGGTAGTGCACGATTGCCGTCGACAACTTCGACCACCGAGGGCTCTGGCCTGATCGACATTCGTTCGATGGCCGCGAGGACCATCGGAGAGTCCAGCGGAGGCGAGACATTCGGGGCTTCGGACGCTTTGCCAACCTTTTCGACGCCGCAGTTCTCACCGGTGGCTCCGGTGTTGCTGCCTATGGGTTCGAGCGGCCCACCCAAGTGGGTGTACCCGGTTCTGGGCGTGCTGGGCATTGGCATTGTCGCCCTTGGCTTCGGGATTTACCGAGTGGTCTCGGTGCCGCCGCGGCCGCCGTCCGTGCCTCCGCAGATCGTCGTGCCCGCGCTGGCACCGCCGGCCCCAGGGGTGGCAGCAGCGCCAAGCCCTGGTGCCCCGGCGCCTGCTGAGCCAGCCAAGCCTGCAGCGTCCGAGGAGAAGCCGGGCGAGGACAAGAGTGTCGCGGACAAGAAGAAGACGTTGGTGAAGGGCGGCAGGCCGGTCGCCAGGGCCTCGATCGAGGCAGCGCCCTCGGCCAAGGCTGCCGTCGATACCGGGAAGAAGCCCACGCCCGAGGTTGCGGTGACGCCCCCTGCGCCAACCAAGCCGGCAGCCAGGAAGGGTGGCTCAATCGATGACTTGCTCAACCAGGTTGGCACCACCAAGGGAGGCGGCGGGGGCGAAGAGCCCAGGCCCAGGAGGCCAGCCGCAGCGGCGCTGCCCGCCCTCTCCCAGAGCGACATCGTGAGTGCGATGAAGGCCGTGCAGCCAAGAGTGAAGGAGTGCTTCAACCAGTACAAGGTTCCGGGCATCGCAAACATCAGCATCTCGGTGTCCAAGGGGGGCCGGATCGCCTCGGCGAGTGTGACGGGCAAGTTCGCAGGAACGCCCAGTGGAACCTGTGTGGAAGCCGCGGCCAAGACTGCGAAGTTCCCTCCCTGCGAGGCCATGAGTTTTCCCTGGCCGTTTCAGCTTCGCTAGTTACTAAGGCAGCTCGATACTGAAACGGGCACCCGCGACGGCGTCGGTCATGAAGCTCACGCGGCCACCCAGACAGTGTTCGCCGATGAGGCGCATGTGCGAGAACACAGAGGTGAACGTTGACACGGGGGATCACCAAGGATACTTTTGCCTGGCGCTCGCGCACAGGAGGACATGATGGCTAGCGACGAACCCTGTCTTATCGCCAGCAAGAGCGCTATCCGTGGTCAGATCTCGGGCAAGCAGGACCTGATCGTCGAGGGCCGCGTGGAGGGCCACATCAGCCTGGAGAGCAACCTGACCATTGAGGAATCGGGTAGTGTGGAAGCTGACATGGACGTCGACCAGGTCACGGTCAAGGGCGAGGCACGCGGCGAGGTGGTGGCGGCACGTTCGGCCGTCTTGCACGCCACGGCGCGGGTGGCGGGAAATATTCGCGCACCCCAGATCATCATCGAAGACGGCGCAAAGTTCTCAGGGACCATCGAGATGGAGGTTGAGTTGCCGGCCAGCATCAAGGCGGGCGGCGCCTAGCCCTTTGGGCGGCGCGCCCGGGACGGGACACCAATCATGGCAAAGGAAAAGGACACGAAGCCCATGGCGAACACGGTCATCGGAAGCAGCATCGTGATCGACGGCGAGATCACAGCAGAGGAGTCGCTCACCATTCTGGGAACGGTCAAGGGCAAGATCTCAGTGGCGCAGAACCTAGCGGTGGAGGCCGGCGCCACCGTCGAGGCCGACGTCGAGGCGCAGACCGTTACAGTGAACGGCCGGCTGACGGGCAACGTGGTGGCGCGCGAGCGCCTCGAGTTGAAGCCCGAGGCTAAGATGGTGGGCGACGCCAAATCACCGCGGATCGTGATCGCCGACGGTGCTGGGTTCAAGGGCAACGTGGACATGGACGTGTAGGCGCGCACCATGGCTGACAAGGAAACCGTTATTGGGTCCGACACGCGCATTTCGGGAGAGGTGCGCGGCGAAGAGGATCTTGTTGTCCGCGGCCGCATAGACGGCAAGATACAGCTTACCCAGACGCTGACGGTCGAGAAGGGCGCCACGGTCCAGGCCGACCTGGATGTCGGCCATCTCGTCGTCCTCGGCGCGGTGGTCGGCACCATTGTCGCTTCCGAGAGCGTGAAACTCATGTCGACCGCGCGCGTGGTGGGTGACCTGGCGTCTCCGCGCCTGACGATGGAAGCCGGTGCCGCATACCGTGGCCGCGTGGACATGGGCGACATCGCGGCCGCGCGGGCTGCCGCAAGCTCGCGCGCCGTACAGCGTCCTGCTGTCAGTGAGAAGCCCGCAATCCGTCCCGCACCCCCTCGCATGGCCACGCTGGCCAAGGCGATCGTTGCTACCAAGGCTTCGGCGCCGGTCGCGCCTGCTGCCGCACGTTCCACGGTGACGCCCTCTGCTAGCGTGCCTGCTCCCGCGTCACCGCCTGCTTTTCCGCGGGTTGCCGGGGCCATGGGTGCCATGACGCCGGCTTGGGCCAAAAAGAAGATCCGCCGGCGCTAGCTACGGCTCGTCGGGGTTCGGGGCCGCGGATCGCGGATCGCGGGCCGAGAGGACGTGGGCGAGTTCGTGGGCGGTCTGCGGAAAGCAAAACGTTGAACGGGGCGGCGCGCCCTCGCGCTCACGCGAGTCGCACGCAGCCCGGTACACACTGTCGCGCACTGGTGTAGTTGTCTCACGCTACCGCTCACGGCCAAGATCTATCGCCGGATTGCGGCGTCTAGAGTGCATTTAGCTGAGCGTGTGGTACGTTCTCCCCGTCCATGTGCGGCGTGATCGGAATCTATGGCCACCCGGAAGCGGCCAACCTGGCGTACCTTGGCTTGCACGCCCTGCAGCATCGGGGCCAGGAGTCGGCGGGAATCGTATCCAGCGATGGCGAGCATTTGCGCTGGGTTCGGGAGATGGGGCATGTGGGCGAGATCTTTACCCAGGACCGCCTGCGACGTTTGCCTGGCTCATCAGCTATCGGTCACGTGCGCTACTCGACGACCGGCGATTCGGCGTCCAAGAATGCGCAGCCCATTGCGGTGGACTATTCGGGTGGTTCGCTTGCGATTGCCCATAATGGCAACTTGGTTGATGCGGCCGAGCAGCGGGCTCGTCTGGAGGACGGGGGCTCGATCTTCCAGACCACGAGCGACACGGAAGTCATCCTGCACCTCATCGCGCGCTCACGCGAAGGATCTCTGCCCGACCGCGTGGCGAACGCCCTTCGGGCGGTGCGCGGAGCCTATTCGTTGGCCTTCTTGTCCGAGTCTATGATGATCGTCGTGCGTGATGCGATGGGCATCCGCCCGCTGTCCTTGGGCAAGCACAGCAAGAAGGGGTGGGTGGTGGCCTCGGAAACCTGCGCCTTTGATCTCATCGAGGCCAGCTTCGTGCGCGACATCGAGCCAGGCGAGATGCTGGTCTTCGACAAGGACGGGATGCGGCGGGTTTTTCCCTTCAAGCCAGAGAAGCCGTACCGGTGTGTGTTCGAATGGGTCTACTTCGCTCGGCCTGATTCCACTATGGCAGGCCAGTCGGTGTACCAAGCTCGCGAGCGGATGGGCCGTCGTCTGGCGGTCGAGCACCCGGTGCCTGCCGACGTGGTCGTTCCGGTTCCGGATTCGGGAACCGCAGCGGCCATTGGCTACGCGCGCGAGACCGGCCTCCCGTTCGGCCAGGGCCTGATGCGCTCGCACTACGTGGGGCGCACCTTCATCGAGCCGTCTGAGTCGATTCGTCACTTTGGCGTGAAACTCAAGCTGTCGCCGGTGCGCGAAGTCCTGGCGGGAAAGCGGGTCGTCGTGGTCGACGATTCCATCGTGCGCGGCACCACCTCCAGCAAGATCATTGGCATGATTCGGGGGGCGGGTGCGCGCGAGGTGCACCTGCGCATCAGCTCACCGCCCACAGTGGGGCCTTGTCACTATGGCATCGATACCCCGGATCGGGACAAGTTGATCGCCAGCGCGCACAGCGTGGATGAGATTTGCCGCTTCGTGGGCGCGGATAGCCTCGGCTACCTGTCGCTCGGCGGCTTGCGTGCCTCGATCAACTGCGCGGGAAGCACCGACGAGCATCGCGGATTGTGCGACGGTTGCTTCTCCAATTCCTACCCCATCGCGGCCGCGCCTCCGATGCACTACCGGCAACTGCGATTGATCTCTGCGTAGGAGGCTTGTTGCTGCGGGGGCGAGTTCACCTAGACAGGCGCCCTCCGTTGAGAACTCATGGAGGAGAGGGGAGGCCACAGAGACGGAGGCTACTTGACTCCCTCACGCGGATCCCCAAGATGGGACCCATGCTTCGCACTGGTCCAGTGGGAGTTTTGATCTCACTGCTTTCCGCTTTTTTCGGCGGTTCGGCGGTGGCGGCGCCTCGGGTGCTGATAATGGAGATGGCCGGCGGTGCGCGGGACATCCGGCAAGAGGTCCGTACCTCGGCCGAACAGGCCCTGCGCGCGCTGGGCGTCGAGGTCGTACCGCAAAACCAGGTCAAGACCGCGCTGGACGACTGCAACGTCCCGGCCTGCCTGGCCGACCTGGGTCGGCAGGCCGGGGCGAGCCACATCCTGGAGATTCAAGGTAGCTACGTGAACGAGTCGTACAACCTCCGCCTGGACCTGCGCGACGGCGGGACGGGGCGCATTCTGGGCAGTGATTCCAAGGAATGCGAGATCTGTTCAGCCAACGACTTCTATCGAGCGGTGAAGGATCGCTCCGCCGCACTCTGGACGCGCGTGGTGCGCGAGCAGGCCAGCGCGGGCTCGGTGCCCATTGAGGCTATCTCCGTGACGCCGGCGCAGGCCAACTTGGCGGAGGCGAAAGCGGCCCCGCCTCCTCCAGAGGCTCGCCGATCCTTCTGGGGACAACCGCTGCCCTTGTTCGGGCTGGGCCTCGCCGCAGGCGGGGCGGTGCTTCTCAGTTTCGGGGTCCATTATCTCGCGGTGGAAGGCGAGCCCGATCCGAGGTGTGGGGGCCAGCAGCCTTGCCCTTTCAAGCGCGCCACCGCGGGCCTGGGGTGGGGCTTGCTGACGGGCGGAAGCGCGGCCCTTCTGGGGGGAGTGGCCATCTTGATCTGGGGGCGCGATGAGCCAACCGGGCCGGCGATTTCTCTTGGCCCGGGGACGGTCTCCTTCTCTGGGCATTTCTAGACGCGTGGGGAGCTCGCCGGCTTGGCCGGCGGCGTACCATCGCGGGAGGGTATGGGAACCCTCTCAGGGTTCCCATCATCGCGTAGGCGAAGGCGGGCTTTGCCCGCCAGAGCCAGAGCGCGGGAGGGTATGGGAACCCTCTCAGGGTTCCCATATTGATTGGTAGACGCACTTGCAATTCGTTCTTCTGGGCGGCACGTTAGTGCCTGTCATGCCCACGATATTGCTGTTTGACGTCGACGGAACCCTGGTGACCAGCGGCGGGGTCGGACGTCGAGCCATTGAGAAGGCGTTCGAGCAGCGCCATGGTCGCCGCGACGTCGTGTCGTTCTCTTTCGCCGGCATGACCGACAAGGCGATCGTGCGCGATGGCCTCCTGGCGCTCGACAAGCGCTTCGCGTCTAGCGCCGAGTTACGGGCCGAGATCGACGCCACGATCGCCTTCTATCTGCGCGTTCTTGAGGGCGAGGCGGCCGCCACCGGCGGCATTCGCGTTCATGACGGCATCCTGCGTGCGCTCGAACTGGCCGAGGCGCGCCCCAACGTAGCCTTGGGCCTGGGCACCGGGAACATGCGCGAAGGCGCCCGCATCAAGTTGGGACACGCGGGGATCTACCATCGCTTCACCTTTGGCGGTTTCGGCGACGATTCGATCGATCGTTCGGAAATCCTCGCGGCTGGCGCGCGGCGGGGCGCGGCCCAGCTCGGTGCACCACTTCAGGATTGCCGGGTGGTTGTCGTCGGCGACACACCCAAGGACATCACCGCCGCCGAGGCCATCGGCGCCGCGTGCGTCGCGGTGGCCACCGGCATGCACTCGCTGCCCGAGCTGGAGGCCCACGCGCCCACGCTCGCGTGCCAAACCCTGGGCGACGAACGTGCCGACGCTGTCCTGTTCGGGGGGTAGCCAGCTCTCTGTGGTGAAAAAGCTAGCTATGTTCCCCCGGCGGTTCGGTGTGGACCGTCACGCGTCCCAAGTTGGGGATTTCGGTGCGCAGGTACTGCTCGATGCGCTCGGTGAAGGCGTGCGCGTCCTTGATAGTAGTCGCGGCCGCCAGGGTGCAATGAAACGAGATCGCCAGTTCGTGTCCTGTGCGCCGGACGCATAGGTCGTGGGCCTGGATACGAAGTTGAACAAGCTCGGGAAAGCGGAGGAGCGAGGCGCTGATCTGTTCGACTTCCGCTGGGTCGGCGTTTCGCAGGGTGCCGCTTCCCCCGGTGGGCTCGATGTGGGTGATGACCTTGGCTAGGCTGGGCATTGCGGCCTGAAGGTCGCTCTCCAACGCCGAAGCCCGACGATGCCCCTCGTCCAGAGGCAGGCTCTCCGCCATTTCCAAATGCAATTCCATGGTCCAGCGGCCGTCTTCCTCGAATACGCGGATGTCATGCGCGCTCAATCCGTGGCGCTCGGCCCGCCGACGCGCCGTCGTCGCCAGATCCTCCGTCGAGATTGGGCCCGGCTCCACATGCACCACAATGTCGGCACGGGTAAACTCTGCCCTAATGGCGGCCTCGGCCCGATCGGCGATCTCGTGACTGCGCTCCAGCGACTCGCCCGGATCGAGGACCAAGGCCAGGTCCACGAAGAGGCCGGGCCCGCTGCGGCGCACGCGCACCTGCCTGACCTCGCGGACGTCGGCAACCTTGGCCGCGGCCCCTATGCGTCGGGCCAGTTCAGGGGGCACGGAATCCAACAGGTCGTTGACTGCCTTCCGTCCCAGTTGGACGCTCACCCAGACCACGACAACCGCCACGCCGAGCGCCGCGACGGCGTCGGCCTTGGCCAACCAAGGCATGTTTAGCTTGTGTGCGGCCAGCACGCCGAGTAAGCCGGCAAGCACGACCAGCGACGACCAGATGTCGGTGGCGAAGTGCAGCGCGTCTGCCTCCAGGGCTTGGCTCTCGTGCTTTCTGGCCACTCGCGTGAGAGCCCGCGAACGGGTGTAGTCAATGACGATAGAAAAGATGACGACCAGAAACGCCCAGAGGTTGGCGTCGACGTGAATAGGGACGCGGAAAAACAAACGCCCCACCGCCTCCCGGATGATCCAGGCACAGGTGCCGAGGAGTAGCAGCGTTTCGAAGAGTGCCGAGAGATTCTCGATCTTTCCGTGGCCGTAGGAGTGCTCGGCGTCGGCCGGCCGGCCCGAAACCCGCACTGCCCACAGCGTGACCAAGGCCGCGGCCAAGTCCAGGCCCGAGTGCATCGCCTCGGCCATGATACCCAAGCTGCCCGTCCACAAGCCCACCACGACCTTGGTGCCGGTCAGGAGCAGCGCAGCCAGAACGGAGTAGAACGCCACCGACCGCTTTTCGCCGTCCGCTGCGGGGTGCCTGTGCGCGCCCCGGTACAGGTGCTGGTGATGGCCGTGCATGTGTCCCCAGAAGGTGGAAGCTAGGAAGTGTAGCCCGGCCGAGGTCTCGCGGATACTCCCGACATCTTAGGCGCAGATTCTGCGGTGAAGGTTCTTGCCAGATGCACGCGAACGCTATACTGAAGACCGTCGTCGCGCGGCCGGCGGGTGGAGCCGGCGGTATCCGCGAGCCGTCACAGCAAAGCGCTCACCATGCGAAGTCTCTTCTCCTTTCCGTCTATCTTGCCGAAACGGCTGGGCTTGCCCGGACGGAATAGCGTGGCCAGCGGCTTGTCGCAGCAGCTTGCCAGTGCGGCTACCTGTGAGGGCGACAAGCTGGTGGCCGAACTGGGCTCGTCGCCCAGCGGGCTTTCTCAGGAAGAAGCCGAGCGGCGACTGGAGCAGGTTGGGCTCAACGCCGTGGCGCAGGAGGAACGGCATACCTATCGCGATCTCTTGCTCAAGGCGCTGCTCAATCCCCTGGTCATCCTGCTGTCACTTCTGGCGGTGGTGTCAGCTCTGACTGGCGACTTGCGGGCTGCCGTCGTGATGGTGATGATGGTGGTCTTGGGCGTGGCGTTGCGTTTCGTGCAGGAGGCGAGGGCGGACACAGCGGCGGCCAAGCTGAAGGCCATGATTCGGGTCACCGCCACGGTGATCCGCGGCGGCCCGGCACGCGAAGTTCCGCTGTCTGAGCTGGTGCCGGGCGACATCGTGCGCCTGTCGGCCGGCGACATGATCCCGGCTGATCTGCGGCTGCTTTCGAGCAAAGACCTGTTCATCATCCAGGNNTCACCGGCGAATCCCTGCCGGTGGAGAAGTTCGACGCGCGCGAGACCGTCGCGCCGGCCTCGCCACTGGAATGGAAGAACATCTGCTTTCTGGGCACCAGCGTCGAGAGTGGCACGGCGACCGGCGTGGTAGTGGGTACCGGTGGGCAGACCTACCTCGGTGGCCTGGCCAAGGCCGTGGTGGGCCAGAGAGTCCAGACCAGCTTCGACAAAGGAGTAACCCGTTTTACCTGGGTGATGATCCGTTTCATGCTGGTGATGGTACCCTTGGTCTTCCTCATCAATGGGTTGACCAAGCACAACTGGCACGAGGCCTTCTTCTTCGCCTTGGCCGTGGCGGTGGGCATGACGCCCGAGATGCTGCCCATGATCGTCACCGTGTGTCTCTCCAAGGGCGCCATTGCCATGTCGAGGAAGAAGGTCATCGTCAAGCGCCTCAACTCGATCCAGAACCTCGGCGCCATGGACGTCCTGTGCACGGATAAGACCGGGACCTTGACCATGGACCGGGTGGTTCTGGAACGGCACTGCGACGTCGAACTGGAAGAGGACGACGACGTCCTTATGCTGGCCTATCTCAACAGCCACTTCCAGACCGGCCTGCGCAACGTTCTCGATCGTGCGGTGCTGGCGCACAAGGAAGAGATTCACGATCAGTTCCACGTTCCTGAGCACCGAAAACTTGATGAAATCCCATTCGACTTCGCGCGTCGCTTGATGTCAGTCGTGGTCGAAACGCCCGGGGGACAGCCGCGCCTCATCTGCAAGGGCGCGCCGGAGGAGATCTTCAAGCGCTGCACGCAGTTTGAATACGAGGGCGAGATCCTGCCCATGGAACAAGTGCTCATCGAGGATCTGAAGGAGGAGTATCGGCGCTTGTCCAGCGATGGCTTTCGGGTGCTGGCCATTGCCTACCGCGACCTGGAACGCAAGCCTGCCTATTCCAAGGCCGACGAATGCGATCTGGTCCTGCGCGGCTATGTGGCCTTCTTCGATCCCCCCAAAGACACCACCGCGCCCGCAGTGGTGGCGCTGGGCCAGCACGGGGTCGCAGTCAAGGTGCTCACCGGCGACAATGAACTGGTGAGCAAGAAGATCTGCCACGAGGTCGGCATCCCTACGGAACACGTGCTGCTGGGCTCACAGATCGAGGCCATGACCGACGCGGAGCTGGCTGCGGTGGTGGAACAGACCACACTGTTTGCCCGTCTGGCCCCCATCCACAAACAACGCATCATCGCTGCCCTGCAGAGCAAGAAGCACGTGGTGGGCTTCCTGGGCGACGGCATCAACGATGCGCCAGCGCTGCGCGCTGCCGACGTCGGGATCTCGGTGGACTCCGCCGTCGACATCGCCAAGGAATCAGCCGACCTCGTGCTCTTGGAGAAGAGCTTGCTCGTGCTGGAAGACGGCCTGCTGGAAGGCCGCAAGGTTTTCGCCAACATCCTCAAGTACATCCGGATGGGTGCCAGCTCCAGCTTTGGCAACATGTTCAGTGTGGTGGGGGCCAGCGCCTTTCTGCCCTATGTACCTATGGCACCCATCCAGATCCTGACCAACAACCTCCTCTACG
>PMIX01000204.1:16347-18179 GCA_003158395.1 Myxococcales bacterium
CCGCACCAACAAGATCCCGTTCTTGCAAAGTCGGGCGAGTTGGCCGCTAACGGTCACCACGGCGTTGGTGATGGCGGTAGGCCTCTACCTTCCCTTCTCACCCATAGCCGGTGCGCTGGGATTCGTGGCCTTGCCGCGTCCCTATTGGGTTTTCCTTCTCATGACGCTGGCGTGCTACGTGGCGCTCACTCAGGTGGTCAAGGCCTGGCTGCTTAAGAAGGCTTGGGCGTGACGTTCCAAGCTCAGCGACACAGCTTGAGAATGGGCCCTACGATGGCATAGCCTACGCGCAGGATTCTGATGGCGTCATCGGTTCCCACGCTCTTTGGACCCTACCAGCTCGTCCAGGCCCTTGGGTCGGGCGACGGCGTTTTTCTTGCCGTTGGACCTGACCCGGGCGGCGAGTGCGTGGTCCGGCGGCCACCTCTCGATCGGCGCAACGACGATGAGTTCTTGTCCCGTTTTCGTCGTGCCGCCCACCTGTCGCGGGGCATGGCCCATGATGGGTTGGTGACGGTCTACGACGTCGGCGACGTGGAAGGCGAGCCCTATCTGGCCGAGGAATTTGTCGAGGGTCACGACCTGGCAGAGTTGATGCAACGTTGCGCGGCCGAGACACGACGGATCCCGGTCGTGGCGGCACTACACATCGGCTGCGCGATCAGCCGCGCCCTGAGTTTCTTGCACGAATTCGATGGACTGGGCCTGGTGCACCGCAGACTGCAGCCCACCCGCGTGCGGCTTGGCTACGATGGCTGGGTCAAGTTGCTCGATGTGGCCTCTGGCCGCGCGGCTGGCGCCGATGGTGCGCTTCGGCCTGCATTTCCTGCGGAGGCGCTCTCCTATCTGGCGCCCGAGCAGCTTATGGATGGTCCGGTCGATCGGCGGGCGGACATCTACGCTCTTGGNNGCGACACCGGCCGCCGCCGCCCTCGCTCTTCAACCCCGAAGTACAGGCCAGGGTGGACGCCGTGGTGATGCGAGCCCTGGCCAAGATGCCCGAGGAGCGTTTTTCGATTGCGGGCGAGCTCGATCTCGCCCTGCTGCCCATGACGGGTGAGCCCGGCCGAGACGCCGCCGCTCGCTTGCTCAATCGCTTGTTCGACCCCGGCCGCGAGCGCGAGCAGCGGGCTGTATTGCTGGCCACGGCCGGAGGGCGCCGGTCCCCGGCGGTCCGGGTGACACCGCCCGCAGGGCTGGGCCTTCCCGGATCTTCGGTGGCGGACCTGCGCGACGTCCGGGCGCCGGGGCTGAGCCTGTCCCCGGCACCCGTCGTGGCACGTCCCTCGCCAGAAGGAACGCCAACCGCCTCGTCTCGGTCGCGGACGACCGTCGTGTCGCGCAATGTCCAGTGGCTACGCCGCTTCTTCATGATCTTCGGCGCCTCCCTGATGGCTGCCATCGCCTTCAACCTCTACATGACCCGGCGCTTGGATGCCGAGGCCGCGGCGGGAAAGGCACAGGGGCAGGTCGTCAGCGGGTCGGCTTGGGCGCCGGCCGATCAGCCCCGGCTGCCTCAGACGTCGGCTGCGCCCCTCGCCAGTTCGGCGCCGGCCGTGATCCCGGCGCCGGGGCTGCGGACCGGCGATCTGCCTGCCGCGCGGCCATCCCGAGGCGTCGAGCCGTCGCTGCCGACGCCGCCACCCGCCCGGCTCTACCGTTCGGCGCCAGCACCCACGGGTCCCACCATGGCGGCGCCAGTCCCTGGGACTGGTTCCGACACCGAGCCGCTGGCCGACGAGACGCGACCACGTGCCAGCGGAGAGGGAAAGAGGGCACTGGGCGAGGCCCGCGCTGCATTCGAACGCGACGATTTCTCGCGAGCGATCCTA
>PMIX01000043.1 GCA_003158395.1 Myxococcales bacterium
TCAGGACTCGAACAAGATCGCCAAGGGTAGCCCTGTCCCCACCGACGTGACCTACTCCACTTTGGCCGTGGCTGCGGCTTGCGTGGCGTCCTGGGGCAGGCTGATCGTCGAGTACGACCACAACCAGAATCACCTGGGCATCAATACATCAGGCATGCCCGCCAATCTGGCCGACGACGCGGTTGTGGTGCGCGGCGAGGTGAGTTTCTGATGAGGCGCATGATCAGTGGCTTGCTGGGGATATGGTCGCTGGGCGCGGTGTTGGCGCCCGCTTGCCAGTGGTCGTCGGACACTTCCTCGGGCCTGACCTCAGTGATACGTGTGCAAGGTGGCCAGGCCATGCGCGGTTCCGTTGCGGGGCCGCCCACCACCATCGCGGCCACGGCGACTTTGTCGCCGCGCGAACTCACGATTTTTCCGGGCGAAAGTAACAAATCGATCAAAGGGGGTGTGGAGGCTGATGCCCACGCGATCGCGATCGGCGTAGCCGGGGACGATGCCTACTGGCGGGTGCCGGCCCTGACTCCCGACAATCCGTTGGATCCGCAATATTTCACGTTCATCGCCGGCTTCTCGCTGTCGCCTGCCCTGGCAAGCAGTCCGCTGCTGCAGCCCAATCCGGATGGCACGTCGAAGTTTCTGCTTCCCCTGTCCTATCGTGCGGTTGACGACGCAGGGAACTTCGGACCTGAGACGATTCAGCCGCTGTACATGAATGCACCGGGCCCTGACGGCACGTTGGTCGTGTCTCTTGACTGGGACGCGCCGGTCGACCTGGATCTGCACGTGCAGGTTCCCGCCAGCAATGATGTGGGCTTCGTGGTGGTCTGGGCCAGGGCGCGCAGCGCAGACCCCAACACTCCGGATGGCAACCTGGATTTCGATTCCAACGAGGATTGCCAGATCGATGGGCGCGACCGCGAGAACGTGGTGTGGACTGGGCAGCCACCCGCGGGCCACTACATCGTCCGGGTGGACGCCTTTTCACTGTGCGGGCAGACATCGGCCGCCTGGCATGCTGTTGCCTATACCCCGCAAGGAACTCTAGGCGAGGCCTCGGGCGTGCTCACCGATTCCGCCACCCGGGAGGCTCCGAACGCGGCCGCGGGCCTGACCGCCTTCGAGTTCGACTACCCGTAGGTTCCGCAAGCATGCGTCTCTTCGCAGTCGCCGCTGCCTTTGTCCTCGCGGCCGGGATTTCCCTGACAGCGCAGGGGCAGTCTCAGTCTCCGCCGGGCGAGGAAGGGGAACCCGGCAAGGGCTTGCGGCCGCCGAAGCTGAGAAAGTTCGTCGAGGCGGTCTATCCTGAAGACAAGCGTGCCGCTGGCGTGGGCGCCAAGGTGGTGCTTTCCATCGAAGTGGAAGACACAGGACGGGTGGGCAACGTGGAGGTGGTGGTGCCGGCGGGGCCAGACTTCGACACGGCGGCGGTGGCCGCAGCCCGGCAGTTCGAGTTCGAGCCCGCGACGCTGGATGGAACGCCAGTGCCAGTGAAGATCCAGTACGCATACAAATTCGTCGTCAAAGAAGTTCTGGTGCCGGTGGGCCCACAGGTCAACCTTGAGGGCGTGGTCTTGGACCGCTTGAGCAAGGTTCCCTCGCGCGGGGTGAAGGTCAGGATCATGGATCTGGCGGTCGAGTCATCCACCGACCAGGATGGTGCCTTCGCCTTTACCGACGTCCCGCCAGGCCCGCATGTGATCGAACTGTCATCGCGCGAGCTGGTGACCATCAAGACCGAAGAGGTCATCAGCAAGGGCAAGAAGACGTCGGTCAAGTACATGGTCGAGCCCAAAGAGGCAGACGTGGATGAGGAAGCGGTGGTGCGAGCCCCGCGCATCAAGAAGGAAGTCGTCGAGACGCGGGTGCGCACAGAAGAGGCCAAGCGTGTGCCTGGCACCCAGGGTGACACGCTCAAGGTGGTGCAGAACCTGCCGGGCGTGGGCCGATCCGCCTTCGGCTCTGGCGCGCTGATAGTCTGGGGATCGGCGCCGCAGGATACGCGGGTCAACGTCGACGGGGTCGAGATCCCGGTGCTGTACCACGTGGGCGGCATGCGCTCGACCATCAACTCGGATCTGGTGCGTTCCATTGACCTGTCGCCCGGCTCGTTCGGGGCGGAATATGGCCGCGGGCTAGGCGGGCTGGTGCGCATCGAACTGCAGGACCCCGGGCGCGAGGGCGTGCACGGCTACGTAGCGGCGGATGTGGTGGACGTCTCGGGCATGGTCCGGGCGGCCATCACGCCCAATCTTCGGCTGTCTATCTCCGGCCGCCAGGGCTATCTCGACAAGACGCTCAAGGCCGTGGTGTCCAAGGACGTAGGCGATTTCTTCCCCATTCCTCGTTACGACGACTATCAAGCGCGGGCTTCGGCGACGCTGGGCAAGGACGAGGAGCTGTCTGCGACCTTCCTGGCCTCCGACGATCACCTGCGCCGTACCGTTCCCTCATCGGATCCGTTGGAAGTCAAGACCCAGGACCAAAATTTGCTCTACCGGCGCTTCATCGTACGCTACACGCGCCTGTTTGCCGACGGCTCTAGCGTCGCCATCACGCCGTCCGTAGGATACGACCACAACCAGCAGGAGTGGAACTTCGGTGGCACGCCGATGGTTCTCGACACCACGGCCTGGCAGTACGCGCTGCGCGCCTCGTATCGGCGCCGGGTGGCGGACAAGGTCATCCTTTCCATGGGCCTGGATTTTCAGGGGCGCAGCAGCACTTCTGACCGGGTTGGTTCCCTGGAACTGCCAGCTCGCGAGGGCGACATCACGGTTTTTGGCCAGTCGCCCGGGACCGACCTGGCGTCCGATCGCTGGAAGGTCAATCTGCTGTCGGCCGCTCCCTACCTCTTTGCGGAGATCAACATCGGCCGCCTGACCCTGACACCAGGATTTCGGTTCGAGCCCACAACGATCGACGGCAGCCTGCGGCTTCCCCACAGTTACCAGGCGCCGGACATCGGGTACCGCCGCATCGAACTGGCCCCCAATCCCCTGGACTGGCTGCCCAACCCAAGACTGTCGGCTGCCTTCCGGGCCACCCGCAAGCTGACCTTCACGGCAGGCGCCGGCATTTACGGCCAGCCGCCCGCGGTCGAAGACCTGAGCCCGGTCTTCGGCAATCCGAATCTGTCCAGCTCCTCAGCGTTTCACGCCAGTGGAGGCGGTTCC
>PMIX01000386.1 GCA_003158395.1 Myxococcales bacterium
CCTGCCCGGTTTTCGCCATAAATCGAAGACCTCGGGCGGTTTCCGGGTGCGGATCCTTGAGTTCGACGAGGGTTTCGAGGAGCCGGAATGGTGCTCCAAAACCCACGTCGGATACGTCTTGAGAGGACGTTTTTCCCTCGCTTTCCCCGGCCGGGCGGAGTCGTTCTCCGCCGGGGATGCCGTCGTGACCGTGGGCGACCGGGATCGACATAAGCTCCGCGTTCTGGAAGGCCCGGTCTCCCTGTTCGTTGTTGAGCGCGATCCGTCTTCGGGGCCGGAGGCGACGGCGGAATACGACGACCTTCCTTTCTGGTCGGCCCCCTTCGGGCTGACGCTGCTCGAGAAAGTCCCCTTGAGGGGGATCAAGTCGGTTTTGGACGTCGGGTGCGGAGCGGGCTGTCCCCTGGTCGAACTTGCGGGACGGTTGGGCCCCGGCGTCCGCGCCGTCGGGCTCGATCCCTGGGAGAAAGCCCTCGAGCGCCTGCGGGAAAAGTGCGCGGCCTGGGGCGTTCCGGGGGTGGAAACCGTCGTCGGAAGCGCTGAAAAGATGCCGTTCTCCGACAATGAGTTCGACTTGGTGGTCTCGAACAACGGTCTAAACAACGTGGCCGACGCGGACGCGGCGCTGGCCGAATGCCGCCGGGTGAGCCGTCCGGACGCCCGGTTCGTCATGACCGCCAACCTGCCGGGAACCATGGCCGAGTTCTACGGCGTCTATCGGTCCCTGCTCTCGGAACGGTTCGGCCCCGAGGCCGTCCGAAGGTTGGACGACCACATCCGGGAAAAGCGCCCCGCCCTGGAGGAGTGGTCGTCCCGGCTTGCCCGGGCGAACTACGCCGTGGAGGAGGTCGTGACCCGGGAATTCGTCGTCCGTTACGCCGACGGCGGCGCGCTCCTACGGCACTGGTTCATCCGGCTGGCGTTCCTTGAGCCTTGGACAAAGATCGTTCCCGCCGCCGACGTGGATGAAACGTTCAAGGAACTGTCACGGCGATTGGACGCCGATGCCGCCCTCCACGATGGCCTCACCTTGACCGTCCCCTACGTTTGTATCGTCGCGAGGGCCTCGTGCCGGAGGCCGAGCGCCGGAATTGGGACGCGGAGGGGCCGATGTGAGGGACTCTGATAATGGTGGATGGCGCGCAGAATACCGGCTTTGGCGTTGCCTTCGGGAAGCCGTTGGCCACCAGCCAGGATGAAGCCAGATGCGCGCAGTAGTGCCAGAAGGAGTCGGACAACCGCCGCGAGGACTCGCGCGCGCCGATCAAGCTTGGCGATGGTGTCGAGCAACTGCTGCCGGTCCTGGTCGCCATGGCGACGCCCACCATGGATGGCAGCGCGGAGCGATTCGCACTTGGCCGGGGGGTGTCCCAGTCCTTCGTCGGCCTGAAGAAGCCCTCGTGGCCTAGGCAATCGCTGAGGGCGCGGGGTGGCTCATCAACAACGTCCAGCCCCGCGCTGTGCCGACGAGACGAGGATACTCGGATAGACGATCTTGATCGACCGGAGCTCGTACTCGAGGGAGGAGTCCCGCAGCGCCAGGCCCCGCCACGTCGAAGCAGGCGGGTTGTCGAGTTGCTCGCCAAGACGGCCAGTGAGGTATGCTTCGCGCCATTGTTCCTACCCCCACATTTCACGCCGCTATGGACCCCGCCGCCGGACTCACAATCCTCGGGCAGCTGCTGGTTCGTGTTCCATGCCGGTCAGTTGCTCGTGACCAACGGCCCCCATGGCCCCGAGATTCCCAGGTTGTGGGACGATGCTACCTTACCCTTCGCTACGGTCGACGCTCACTGCATCGGCACCCTGAATGGCAGCCTCTGCTGGGCCGCAAGCACCACGGGCGAGGCGAGTGATCTCCCAAGTGGCTTCAGCCTCGAAGGGTTGCGCAGCCTGTTCGGTAGACTGCCGGAAGAGCTACTGGCACTTGCTGGGCGTGCCCTGCAGATCGTCGATTTCCACCGCACCCACCGCTACTGCGGCACGTGCGCCACCCCTACCGAGCCAGACGACGAGAAGCGGGCACGTCGCTGTGCGAACTGCGGCGCCATCGCCTACCCGCGTATCTCGCCCGCCATGATGGTGCTCATCAAACGCGACACCTCCGCCGGGCGCGAGCTGCTGCTCGCACGTGGAAAGCGTTTCCCCGGAGCGTTCTATAGTGCGCTGGCCGGATTCGTAGAGCCGTCAGAATCCATCGAAGATTGCGTGCACCGCGAAGCCCGCGAGGAGGTTGGTGTTCGCGTGCGCAACCTGCGCTACTTCGGCAGCCAGAGTTGGCCGTTCCCACATTCGTTGATGATCGCCTTCGTCGCTGACTACGACAGCGGCGATATCATCTGCCAACCAGGTGAGATCGTCGATGCGCAGTGGTTTTCCCTAGACCGCCTGCCGCCTTTGCCGCTGCCCATCTCTATCGCCCGCCGCATGATCAACCACACCATCGCCGAGGTCGCGCCCGACCCCCCAGCGATTCTTGGCTAGCGTCGCCCCGTAGTGTCCGCAAAGTCACCGCGGAGTCTTTTGCATGAATTCGCGGAGATGCGGAGCTTGAATTGAAGGGCACCGTCCAGGCAACGCGGCCGGTTTGTCCAGCAATTGCGAGAAATGCCGCCATGCCGAATCTTGAAGACAGGTCTATCGCATCATCCGCCAAGATGCGATCCCACCTGGTCCGGCCCACACTCCGCCACCCTGTCTTCCAGGCGCCGCTGGGCGCTCCGACTCCTCCCGTCCTAGAGACTCGGAGGCTCACGCTGCGCGGCGCTTCCAGAAGGCTTCCAGCTCCTTGAGGCGCCGCTCGGGATCCTTCGCAAGAAGCACCAGTTCGGCCACCAGCATCGGGCTGGGCGCATGGCGGCCGGCTTTGACGTGCGAAAGATAGCCCTGCGAGAGGCCAAGGAGATGCTCAATGCGCTTCTGCTCCACAGCAGCTCCAGCTAGCTTGGCGAGTTGTTGGGAGGCAAGCCGGACAAGCTCCGCCGTGTAGCCTGTCTCAAGTACGCCGTCGAGAGCCTGGCTCTGGCGCACGCTCAGCCACTCCTCGCCGCAGCGATCACATGTGGGGATCGCGAAGTCAGCAGGAACCTCGACCTCCATTGTCTTGTACCATTCGCGCCTGCCCGGGCTCGCCACCGGACGGATTGTTCCCTTGCCACACTGGGCGCAGCGAAGTTTCTTCATGGCGTCACCTTCTTTCCTCGGGCGGTACGGATCGGCTGTTCCAGTGGGTGGAACGAAACCAGCAGGACGTGCTCAGGCAGCAGTGTGAACTTGACGTACCAAGCCCGACAGGCCATTTCAGCGCCGGCGACCATGGCCGTGATGGGTGGAGTCGCTTGGTATGCGTACACGTCGCAGATGTCCGGGTTCTGGAACTTGGTTTCAACGAACGCACTTTCGGTCAACTCTCTCAGCATGCGAATGGCCGCCTCGGCTGCCAGACGTGGCGTGGCAAAGAAGACACGGGCACGTGTCTTCGAGAGCAGGATTGCATCCGGAGACGCCGCGACGTCCTTCACCTCTGTCAAGTTGAAATGCGGAGTCCGTGCCACGCGCCCCGATTGTACTAAATACAATCGGACAGGCAAGGGGAATATGCGTCGCTTCTGGATGCGCGTCGTGCGGTTGGCCCCCAAGGACCCGCTGTGTCCGCAAAGTCCAGTGCCTGCGGACGACCAGCACGAGCAGGGACCGCAATCAGACAGGACCGTTTCCTGACCGCTCCTGTGTCAAAGGTGTTGCCAGCCTATCACCAGAAAGAACACGCTTGCCAGTATGCCGAACTCGGCATACCCTTCTCGGGTGAGGAAACCGCGAAATCCTGTCGGGCGTGCCTTGCTCGAGCGAGAACGATTCCAACGCGCCGGTTGGAAGGTCGGCACTGTCGGCGAATTTCTCGAACTCACCCCTGCCGAAGAGGACCTCATTGAGACGAAACTCCGTCTCGGTGGACTGGTTCGGGCCTTGCGCGAGCGTAGCCATCTTTCACAAGCCGCCCTGGCCAAGAGAATCGGATCGAGCCAGCCCCGTGTGGCCAAGATCGAAAGCCACGACCCCGAGGTCTCACTCGACTTGCAGATGAAGGCGATCTTTGCCTCTCGACCATCGGCCTCCCGCGAACTTGCGGCTCTCATCAGGAAGTGGGAGGCCCCCATTTCGGCAAGAGGTCCTGCGCACACGAGACGGCTGGTGAAAACGCGTTCTCCACTCCTCGGGCGCAATACCAAGACCGCCGCCTGATCTTGCTGTTGCTGTCACCATGCGTGGTATCCACAGAGTCAGGTGCGGCGTGCCTGGCATGAATGAGGAACGTCCCTCATGCGGCAGCGCGCGTCCCTCATGTGGCAAAACGCCACGAGAAATGGACGCTCGGGCAGAATGAGGAACGTCCCTCATTGCCGGGAATGAGGAATGAATGAGGAACGAAATTTGTCCGCTCCTGTCCTCTCCTTCCGCTCGATTCAGTTGTAAGCCACCGATATCGTTG
This sequence comes from Myxococcales bacterium, assembly GCA_003158395.1. Lineage (GTDB taxonomy): Bacteria > Myxococcota_A > Polyangia > Fen-1088 > Fen-1088 > Fen-1137. The sequence continues at coordinate 4,490 of PMIX01000386.1, forward strand.
AAATCATGGGGACGGTGCAGCAAATCGCCAGCTGTGAGAAAACCCCGTACGGGCCAGGAAATGCTTGGACCGGTGTGGGCTCCCGCAGGTGACTGGGGCTAGTCTAGTAATCCCTCGGCGCGCCGATCATCTTATCTCGTGGGCTCAGGCGGCACGATACGCGATTCGGGCAGGCAGACCCGGGCCGATTCCGCAGCGGCTTCTACATGGCGCCAGGTGGTCCACCCGCCACTCAAGTTGCGGGCGTCGAAGCCGTGCTGGCGCAAGATGCGCACGGCGATATGAGCGGGGCGAGGAATGCAAGGAGATCCCCGCGCTCCCNNGCAGGCGTCCGGGGCCGGGAAAGTGTGGGGCCAATGACCTGAGGGGGAGGGGTCCACGGCTTGCGGGCGTGGGGCTCCCGGCTTGCGGGTGAGGCTTCGACGGCGAGCGGGGGCGTCCGGACAAGGGCTCTTGGCTCGATTCCTGTGCGAGATCGGCCGGACCTGCCTTTCGGCTGCGTCGAGCCCTAGGACGTAAGTATCCCGGGGCGGAAGATCCGCTCAGACTGTGCCGCGTCTGAAGGTGACGCTCACGCCAGACAGCGCAGCCGCCCGCGCCCGGCCCCGAGAAACAGTCGAGGACGGATCGCGGCGGCAGGATGCGCGTCCTATGACCTATCCGTTGATCCGCCGCGGCTGGCGGGCAGCTCGACAAGCGGCCAGAGAGGTATACTTCGCTCGTGCCGTTCGATACATCCCCCGAGGCCCTACGCGCCCAGACCGAAGCCCAGCGGCGTCTCGGTGGCGCCGAGCGGTTTCTCACCGCCTGCCGGATGAGCCAAGCGGTCCGAGAACTCGCCCTCGCCAGGATCAGGTCGCGGCAATCCGAGCCCGATGAACGACAGGCGCTGGAACAGCTCATGGCCGAACTCTATGGCTTCCGCCGAAACCCCTGAGGCTGTCATCCACCGGTTCGCGGCGCTTCTCGAAGCGGCGGGGATTCCGTACATGCTCACCGGATCCTTCGCGAGTGGCTATCACGGCGCCCCGCGGGCGTCCCAGGACATCGACATCGTGATCGCTCCAACCCTCGGTGCCTTGAATGTGTTCCTGGGATTGTTGCCCGAGGATCGATACTACGTTAGTCGAGATGCCGCNNCGCCCCTTCAGCCTGACCGAATTCGACCGCAGATCCCTTCGGGACTTCGGCGGTCGCAGCATCTTCCTCGCCTCGGCCGAGGACGTTCTCCTCGCGAAGCTTGAATGGGCCAAGCTCGCTGAATCGGAGCGCCAGATCGAGGACGCCGCCGGAGTTCTGCGCGTCCAAGGGGAGGCTCTCGATCGCGACTACGTTTGCAAGTGGGTCGCCGCGCTCGGGCTCGAACGTCAGTGGGAACGAGCGTTGCTGCTGGCTGGCTAGCGGTCGAGCTTCGGAGTCGGTAGGTCTGTTGCCGTCCTACCGAGGCTTCGCGCTATGAAGCCGGCGTTCTTCCAGCGTGGCAATCAGCACCGGGAGCGCGACGCGATCTTTGGCACGTCCTGTCTTGGCCTTGACCTCGATCAGAGTCGGAAGATCGAGCACCCGGATCGTCAGACCGCCGTCCGACAGAACCTCCGTGTGCGGAAGCAGCTCGTCGTATCCCTGCCCGTCACCCAGCTCGCAAAGCGGGTCGAGCGGACCCAGGCTGGTCGACAGATTGATCTGACCGCGGCCGAGCAGCAAGGCGGCCGTCGGCCGAAGGCCGCGATTGGCAAGATCGTACCGCATGACGGCATCGAGCCGACCCAGCACGTTCATGAGCCTTGCCACGTTCTCCTCGGTTCGGCGATGGACGATATCGAGATCCTGCGTCGCGATGGGCGCGGCATGCAGGACCGCCGCGGTACCGCCCACGACGATGAATTCCACTCGATCGGCCAAGAGTTCAGCGAGTAGTGCCTCAGGATCAGCGACGGTCGGGTGCTTCACGCGCGGAACCTGCTCGCCAAACGAGCCATCGCGACGCCGGCACGGAGCCTTTCGCGCAGCGATNNGCTCGACATCGAAGTCCAGCCGAACGTCCTTGGCAGCGGTGGCGCTCGAAGGTTCCATTGGCTGAATTCTAGCACTGCCACTGGCTGAAACGCGACGCACGACTACCCGGCATGACCCGCCCTGGTCCCGCGGCAAGCCAGGTGGAGCGGCGAACTTCCCCGAGGAACAGGTCTTTCCAGGTCGGTTGACAGGGCTTCACGGGACAGGGATCCTCCAGCAAACCATGCGCCCTGACGGCCGACGACCCGACGAACTGCGCGCCATCCACATCACGCCGGACTGCAACCGCTACGCCGAGGGCTCGGCCCTGGTCGAGTTCGGCGAGACCAAGGTCATCTGCACCGCCACGGTTGAGAACAAGGTGCCACCCTTCCTGGTGGGGCAGGGCAAAGGCTGGGTCACGGCCGAATACGCCATGCTCCCGCGCTCGACCCACACGCGCTCCGGCCGCAACCCGGGCGGCCGTGGTCAGGAGATCCAGCGGCTCATCGGCCGGGCCTTGCGCGCGGCGGTGCGGACCGCCCATCTGGGCGAGCGCCAGCTGACCGTGGACTGCGATGTGATCCAGGCCGACGGTGGCACGCGCACGGCGGCGATTACCGGGGGATGGGTCGCGCTGGCCTTGGCCGTGCGCCGGCTGGTCAGAAGCGAAAAGCTGGCCCATGATCCCCTGCGCCGGGTGGTGGCGGCGCTATCGGTGGGCATGGTCGCTGGCGAGCCGCGCTTGGATCTGGCCTACGAGGAGGACTCGGCGGCCGACGTGGACTTCAACTTCGTGATGACCGACGCGGGCCATTTCATCGAGATCCAGGGCACGGCCGAGGGAGAGCCGTTTACCTCCGACGACTACGCCAAGCTGGTTGCCCTGGCGAGCCTGGGCGCGAAACAGCTCTTCGGCCTGCAGCAGAAAGCCCTGGAGGCGGCCAAGCTTCCGTGAGGGTCACGGCCACTAGGCGAGGTATGATGAAGAAATCTGTGACCCCTTCTCCCCGGTCCGCCGGGGAGAAGGTTGGGATGCCTGGGCTTCCGCTGGCCGACCGCTCAACGCCCATGCCCGTGAGGGCCGTGGTCGCAAGCCGCAACCGGCACAAGCTGCGCGAGATCGGGGTCCTGCTGGCCGATGCGGGCCTGCGATGGGAGCTGGTCTCCATCGACGAGGTTGCACCCGGGTGCGCGTTGATCGAGGAGGAGCCCAGTTTCGAAGGCAATGCCCTGTCCAAAGCGCGGCAAGCGGCGGTGGCTAGCGGCTTGCCTGCCCTGGCCGACGATTCGGGCATCGAGGTGGACGCGCTGGGCGGGGCTCCTGGCGTGTACTCGGCGCGATGGAGTGGCGACCCCTGTGATGATGCGCGAAACAATCATAGGATGTTGCGCGAGTTGGCGGGCGTTCCGCCGGAGAAGCGAACGGCCCGCTACCGCTGCGCCGCT
>PMIX01000375.1 GCA_003158395.1 Myxococcales bacterium
CTAGCCGTGTGCGCAGACATCCCGTAGAAGAGTGTACGCAACAGCGACCGGCCTGGAATCATGGCGGAATTGGCGATTCGGGAGGACCGGCTTGCTGAGCGCTGCACACTCGGCAGCACGACGACCTACCACGGAGACGAGCACCCCTACTTGCGCAATTGCAAGGTCCGCATTGTGGCGGTGATGAAGCGGGCAGCAGCGCCCGACTACGACCCTGACCGCGACGGTTCCTACCTGCGCGACGAGGCCGAGATCGCACGCGCTGGGATCAGCCGGGAGACGACGCGACGACGAGGCATGGGCAGCTCATCGCGGGCTACAGGCCCCACGAATACTGAAGCCGGGCGAGGCCGGAAGCGTTGGTCACGGTCAAGGTAAGAGTGGACCCCGCTCCGCTAATCTTGGCGACGCTCATCCCGTTCGTGCCTTCCAGGCCCGCCCAAAGACAGCCGCCCATCAAATAGGCCCTAAACTGGTTCGGAACCCCCATCATGTAGGCGGCGTTGACGTCTGTGGGGGTGCCAGTACCACTGTAAACGACCCCACCGCTCAGGGGCGCTCCCCATTCCGTCGCGACGGTCCGGCTGGAATAGGCGCCCACCTTCTGTTTGATGACTTGCTCCCAGCCTGCGGCTGTAAGCGAGCTGCTGTTCGAAGGATACACGTGAAGGTTCAGCAAGGTGCCGTTCAGACGAGAGTCCGCCCCCACCTGCGTCACATCGGCATCCCACCCGTTTCCAGTCACGACCCCAGCCACGAGGACCCGCGCCCTGGGAACATTGGGGAACAGGGCGTGGACTACTGTCCGAACGCCCCGCGGGATCTCTGGCCCACGGTGCACGTCACGCTGGGCTTCGCTATCTGAACCATCAGGCACATCGCCGTTCGGGCGTGGTGGCTACAGAACGCATCCGCGCGAGCCGCACCGGTAGTGCGCGAGAAACTGCCAACGCGCTCCGCGCGCATAACGAAACTACCGGCACCATTGACGGTGCCGCCCGTGACCTTGTTTTCATCGGCACCTACAACATTTCCGGGGCGATATCGGCGGCACGTGGCGAACAAGGGCAAGACCGTACCGGCGCATGTGGAACGGGTGTTGAAAGTGATCGAGGCCCTGAACCCGGGGGTCGCAGAGGCCGACAAGGAACTGGAGGCGAGAGCGCAGCAGGATGCGACGTGCAAGCTGCTGATGACGGCCCCGGGAGTGGGACCCGTGACGGCTGTGCGCTACGCAGCGGCGATCGACGATGTGAGCCGGTTCAAGGGCGCTCACGGTGTGGAGGCGTACCTCGGGGTGGTACCGGGGGAGAACTCGACCGGCGAGTCGAGAAAGCGACGCATGAAAGGCATCACGAAAGCCGGCCCGCCCCGGGTGCGCTGGGCGCTCACGCAGGCGGCGTGGACGGCTATGCGATGTCGCAAGCGCGACCCGATGGTGGAGTGGGCGCGCCAGCGCCAGATCGAAAAGCGGCGCGGCAAGAAAGTCGCGGCGATCGCGCTGGTGCGAAAACTGGCCGGGGTGCTGTACGCCATGTGGCGCGACGGCAGACCCTACGACCCGCTGCACGCGAGCAAGGCGGCGACAGGGTCCAGCATGGCGGCGAGGCCGATCGTGCCCTGACCGACGGCTCCGCCGGCCTGCGCCCCTTTGCCGGGGGCGCTTTTCGGCCGGCTCCGCATGCGCCGCCACGCCGGACCCCGCAGGCCGGGACCGGCGATTCGATCCAGGCCAAAGACTTGAGTACAGGTTGTCCAGAGGCGGTGACCGCGTCCGTGGTCGAGGGGCCCGGGGTCCTCACAGGCTCCGGTGACCGCGTGGCCACGATTGCGGCCCGCCAACGGACTTCAACCCTCGTGGCCCCGGCAGCAACGCACCGTCGGGAACCGACCACGCATAGTCGATCGAGACAACCCGCTACTTACCCTTTCGACCGGCATCCACCATCAGCGCACGACCACGTTGGAGAAAACGACGTGATAGCCACAGATCTGCTCTTGACAACCCATCCCCTTCATAGTCGACCACGGCCACGTCTACGACCACCCTTGATTGGCCGGCTGGGGGAGCGGCTTCGCCTTGGGCTACAGCTTTCGGCTAGGCGCCCCGCGGCGGCGCTACGCTTGCCGCGGGATTACGGCTGACCAACCCTCATCGCCACCGAGCCCGCTTCGGCGTATCCTAGCGATTCGATGAAGCCTTGCCCTTTCTGCGCCGAAGAGATCCAGGACGCTGCCATCAAATGCCGGCACTGCGGCTCAATGCTCGGAGAGACCGCCGCGGCGGCCGTCGCATCCCGTCCCCTGGCGTCCGGAACAGAGGCGCCGGCTGTCGTGGCAATCTTCAAGGGGGCGCCCTCCTGGAAAGCGCAGTTCTGGTCGGAAGTGGCGGCCATTGCGCTGGGCGTGGGCGGGCTCTGCGGCGCACCGATCCTCCACCTGTCGTTCGGCGTTGTCTGGAACTGGGCGCTGATCGCAGGGTCGGTGGCACTGGGGCTGGGAGGGTGTTGGCTGCTCTACCTGTGGGCCGCACGGGCCACGCTCAAGTTCCTCATCACGACGCGCACTATCGACGTCGAGTCGGGCCTGCTTTCGAAGAACATCGAGACGCTACAGCTCTGGAGGGTGCGCGACATCGAGTTCCATCAGACCATGACAGACCGGCTGCTTGGAGTGTCCCGGGTCCGGGTATTCGCCCATGACGTGACGACACCCCAGCTTCTGCTGTGGGGACTGCCCGGCTCGCGCACGATCTTCGAGCAGCTTCAGGACGCGCTGGAGATTGCTCGCCGGTCCCGCAACGTGCTCGGCCTGGTGGAGTGAGGGTGTCAGTTGTCGCAGCTGCCACCGCCGGCCGTCTCGCTCAGCCGGTGATGAACGAGAGCGTGGGTCCGCAGTCGATGACATCGCAAGTCCCGGGCGGCTTCATGTCGCCGTCGACGGTGGCGATGGTCGGCTCTTCACCAGACTCAATGCGGCACTCGACTGCATCCAGGATAAGTTCGGCACGGCCGCCGTGACCACAGCGGACTTGCACGCGACACCACGCACGCGGCGGGAGTAGGCACCAAGAGGATACCCTCGTAGGGCGCGAGCTCACCGGCAGCACGAGCGCGGAGGTACGAAATTCGATCTAAAATCGGACAAGCTGAGAAGACCAATGCTGCACTGGGCGCGATGACCAGTGCCGAAAGCTCGGGTAGGTTTCCAGAAATGATCTGAGTGAGCTACGGTTTCTTCTCGGTCATCGGCATCTTTTCGTCCTTGCTCCAAGGCGGGACGATCTTGTTTGCGCGAGCATAGGCAACTTCTTGCCCAAGGTGCTCGTCTCCTTATTGGGTTGTCGGAACGTCTAGTGTGCGCGAGGGCCACACGCGCGCAACGTGAATGCCCGATACGGAGCGACTGGCCGCCGTGACAGCGCTGCTTCTGGGTTGGCCGGCCAGGGCTTCATCGCCGAGTCTCATACCTCGGCATACAGCGTCGCCGTGAAATTCGCCACACACTGATCGCCATGTCGTATCTCCTCTTTGCCATCGAATTGGATTGTCGCTACGGCTCGACGAGGATCACCAGGGTCTCGGCCAGCACGCCATCGTGAGCCATCGCCTCGGCGGCCCCTTTGGTGCTCATCGCGGCCTTGAGGGCATCCATATCAGGGACTTCCATGAGCACCCCGACGCGAGTCGGCTTCTGCGGGTCGACGAACTTGCGGATGCCAGTGACGCCGAGGGGGCCGAAAAATTTCTCGCGCATGGGTGAGGCAAGCCAATGCTTGGTATCTTTCACTTCGTGGAAGGCAATGACGGTCGGCATGGAGAGTCTCCTTTACAGCGCGTGTATCGGCGCCGTGAATGTTGCGAAGTTTTGTCTGTTCGTTCGATTCCCCCCCCTTGCGAAAGGGTTCTGTGTTTCGTCATGAAGTCATCCGCTGGCCATCCTTCGCTCCACAGTTCGCGGCCGTTCAAAAGGGGTCGGTGAGACCGAGGCCGGTTTCTTCCTCCCCGTGCATTATCGCTTCCAGGAAGCGACATGGAAGCGATGTTGTGTCGCTGCGGCAACGTCGAAGACGCAGAGGCCGCGAGCGATTGTGCGCCGCATTGATCATGACGTTCTTCGCGTGGCCGGGGTGAACGTCGTGCCCAGTGATGTTCACGACCGCTGTGTCGGCGCTGAAAGTCTCGTCCTCCACTTCGCCCAGATCCGATCCGTCAACTGTGTAGGCGTACTGCTGCAATGCTCGATGCCCGACGCAGGATACCCCGTCCCACCGACACGGGAGCGCGGTTTTCTCGACGAACGGGCTGGGCTGCGGGATGGCGGATTGTCAGGTCCAGGCTCGCTCGCCAACAACGCATAGGTCGGGCATGCTGGAGAACGTGCAGTTCGACGACTCAGACAGAGCCGATGAATCCCAGGTCGAAGATCGGCGCGGAGCGCGTTTCCCTGGCGGGCGCATCGGGGCGGGCGTGGGCGGGCTTGGCCTGTTGGGCGGCGCGATCTACTTGGCGCTGCAGTTGTTGGCAAGCGGTGGAAATCGGACCGCAGGCGAGATCGGGCGCATCATCCAACAAAGCCAGCGCAGGGTACAGGTTGACCCGGAAACGCCGCTCTCGCGGTTGCCGGCCGGCCCATCGGGAAGCTGTCGGGGGGTGGACTCGAAGAACGATCCGGCCAAGTTCATCGTCTGCGTCGAGTCCAACGTTCAGGCTTTCTGGCACCGTCAATTGTCGGGCAGAGGGTCGGGGTACTATCCCTCGAAGCTGGTTCTTCACCCATGGTTCCTCGGCGTCACGCCAGAAATGGTTCACCATCGGTATGCAAACCGGCGACCCTGCGGCTTGCGACACCTTCGGAGCGAGCGCTCGATAGGCACGCCCGTTCATACGGTGGGCCCGGCACGCGCGCCTCGCCAGATGTATCGAAGAGGCTCCTCGAACGGGGTGGCGAAGCTTCTGGAACGCGACTACGGGCGGCCGAAGTGGCGTTTCAGCACCTCACGCACCGTCGTCCAGTGGATAGCCGGATAGCGATCGTTATCGAGTGGCTCCAGCTTCGCCCGGCCGTCGAGCATGTTGCGCATGTATTGCATTCCCTGCCACGCGGGGTAGAGCTCCTTCTCGCCACCGGGCGCGATCGTGCGTGCGACCTTGATCATCATGCCCAGCATGCCGAGGCTGCCGGCCCACAGCGGCCGGAACCGGTTTCCGGTCACCTCACTGGCCACTGCGGCGAGCTCACGGGCGCTGGGCTGATCGCCAGCGATTCGCAGAAAGCGTGGTGTGTTGGCATCCATGCGGCGTCTCTCCCCGCCGTAAGCCAGCGTTTTGTTTGGAGTGAGCGCTCCCCTAATCGGGACGCGTCGTGGTGGCAAGGGGCACGGTGGATGCTCGCGGCGTCATTTGGTGGTGACGCTGCGGAACACGATGGTCGTCAGTTACACCAATGTCCCGGCGGCGGCCCCCGGCGCGCAGCCCGAGCAGCCTGCGAAGTATGCGTGCTCTGCCTCGGTAGGCTCGTCCTCCAACAGGTCGTGCCGTCCGTGTTTCAAAGCTTGAAAATAGAAGCAGTACATGTCGCCCGAGGTCTCGTCGTTCAAGCTGTAGCGCTTCCACGTGCAGCCGCCACGGCAGACGTCGCCGTAGCGGCACACGCGGCAGAACCCGCGGAGCTGCTCGGGATGAAAGCCGCGGTTGTAGGCGAATCCTGCGGCGCGGTTCCAGATGGCGCGCAAGCTGGTGGTGCGCAGGTTGCCCTCGACGAAGCGGGTCTCGCCATGGCGGGCCGAAGGCAGCGAGAGACAGCCCTTCACGTCGCCGTTGCTCTCAATGGCCAGCGCCTGCATGCCCGCCCAGCAACCCAACCAGAAGGGCATGTTGACGTCGGCCTGGCGCAGATGGGCTTCAGGCCGCCCGTAGTAGCCGATGTGATCGCTCGCCACGATGTACATGCCGCCCTTGCGCTCCCGGCAGAATTCGGCAACTTGCGGCACCAACCACAGCACATCCTCGGGCGGCAACACCAGCTCGCGATGGCGGGCCATGGCGCCGGTGGCAACGGCGTATTGCAGTTGCCACGAGCGCACGCCCTCGGACACGAGCAGATCGCGCAATGCCACGAGCTGATGACGATTGCCACGATAGATGGTGGTGTTGACACCAAACTCGAGACCCACGTCCCGTACCGTGCGCAGTGCCGCAAGAACGCGTGGAAACGAGCCGGAGCCGCGGAAGTCGTCGTGCTCGCGCTCGAGCCCATCAAGACTGAAGCCGACGCAGCACAGACCGGCGCGTGCGGCTCGTTCAGCGTCGCGTCGGCTCCACGTCCACGCGTTGGAAAGGATGGCCACCCGAACCTTCTGCCTGGCCAGGCGCTCGCCGAACACGTCCCAGTCCTGGCGCAAGGTCGGCTCGCCGCCGGTCAGGGTCACACGCCCGCAGCGCAGCTGCACCAGCTCGTCGGCCACGCGCAGACATTCGTCGTGCGATAGCTCGTCGTCGCGAGCTCGCCCGGCCAGCGAGCCGCAGTGCCGGCAGCCCATGTTGCACCGGAGGGTGATCTCCCAGCCGCAGGCGCGCGGCACGAACCCGATTCGCCGGAATACTTCGAGCACCAGCTACGCCTTCTCTGGAGAGGCGGAGGGCGTCGCCGCTGCGTCGGGCGGGGCCGCGGCGTCCGTCTCTGCCCGCTGCATATAGTAGATGTAAACGAGGGGAGGTATCGGAACGTAGGCGTCGGCAGCGGCGTCCGGGCCTTGCGTTCCGGCTTCGGATTCACCGTCACGGGTCTGGTCGGGGGCAACATCATCTGGCGGGAGCGCGACCAGATAGGGCACGGCCATGAGCGGAAGGTCGCTCGGAGAAGTCGCATCCCTGACCTCCGGCGCCGCCGGCGGAAGGTCCGAGGTCGAAACCTTCGCCACGTCCGAGACCTGCGCGGCCAAATCGCCCCCCGCATCGGCGGCTTTGACGTGCAACGCATGTTGATCGCAGCCGGAAACGCTCAGCCCCAAGCCCACCGACGCGGGCACCACGACATTGCGGGCCGCCTTGCGCAAGAACTGCTCGATACGCTCGCGGAGCTCCTTTTCCTTCATGGACGGCCTCAGCAAAACATTGTATCCGGTTTCCTTTCGTTGGAGATAGCTGGAACAGAGGAATGCTTCCGCCACGTGTGTCCGCTCACAGCGCGCACCTGGTGCTGCTCGTGGCTGAAAGAGATGCGCTCATGGCTTGGCCCCTGCAGCGCTTGCGATCGTCTCAGTGGCGGACCCGAGATCGGCGATGAAGACCCGCACGTCGCTGCTCGGCTCGTCGACCTCGACCCGCTCGATCACGTCGCGGACCAAGCGGCATAGTCTGGGCGCTGCCAGTCCTTTCTGTTGAACACAAGAGGAGAGGCCGCCCGGAAGCACCCGGGACATGGTCTTTGCCGTGGGTGCGAGTCGGGCGGAAAACGCAATGACCAGCACCACGAATCATTACACTTTTGGCGAAACCGACACGGCCGCGCAGCGATTGGCGCTGCTGGCCTCCGCCTATCAACCGGCCACACAGACATTTCTCGACGAATGGGGTCCACGCGAGCCCGAACATGCCGTTGATCTCGGATGCGGCCCGGGACACACCACGCGGATCGTGCACCGGACGTTACGCCCCCGCTGGACCACCGGCGTTGACGCCTCGGCGCGCTTTCTCCAGGACGCCCAGCGCGCGTGCGAGGAGGGCATCGAGTTCGTCTGCCATGACGTCACGCAGGAGCCGTTTCCGACCGCGTCCGCGGACGTCCTCTTCTGTCGTTTCCTGCTGACGCATCTGCACGACCCCGGTACGGCCTTGCGCACGTGGGCCGCGGCCGCCCGACCGGGCGCGCGGCTCTTGGTGCAGGAGACGGCCTGGCTGCGCGCTGATGATCCCGTCATTGCTCGCTACTACGAGCTGTTGGCAGCTCTGCAGTCGGGCTACGGCCAATCGAGTGAGGTCGGCGCTGAGCTGGAAGCGCGCGTGCGCTCGCGCGGCTGGAAAATCCTGTCGAGCCGACTTGCGGTGATCCAGCAACCGGCGGACGTCATGGCCAGACTGCATGCCATGAACATCCGCACCTGGGGCCGCGACCGCTTGGTGCAAGACTCCTTCGATCTCGACGAAGTGGCGGGCATCCAATCAGGCCTGGACCGCATCGCCTCGGGTGAGCAGATGGCCCATCCGGTGAGCAACGCCCTCCGCCAGTTGGTGGCGGTGGCCGAGTAGGTGCGCGGCGCTGCAGAGCGAGCGCTCGATAGCGGCCACCTTCCGAACGGCTCTGCCCCTTCTCTGCCCAAGTGGACCGAACAGGCGACAATTCCAGGGTATCATGCGGCATCTCTCACCGCGCTAACCCAGCGTTTCGTTTGGGGTGAGCGCTCGGACGAATTAGGACGCCTCGCATCATTTGGCTTCGAAGGCCGCTGGTCTATCCAATTGAGCTACGGGCGCACGAAAGGCGAGATCCCGGCCCCCGCCGTCCCTGTCAAGGACGGGTGCTGGACTTGTCGTCTAGCTTCGGCCCGGACGCGGGCGCGTCTTTCTTCCCTGGCTTCTGCGCCGCCTTCTTGGGGATGAAGGTCAAGCGCAGCGCCTTGATGAGCTGTTCCTTGGCCGCGTTCGGATCCCGGCGCATGTCCATGTTCTTCACCCGCTCCAGCGTGCTCTTCAGCAGATCGAGACGGCCGCGTTCGGCTTCGCCGCAGGCCACGGCCGACCCCGACTCACACAGCGCCAGCGCCTTCTGGGCCTCGGCGTATGCGTAGCCAGGTTCGAAGTGGTCCGCCAACGCGAGGCTGGCAGATTGGTGAAGGCGATGATCGTCCGGATGGGCATCCAGCGCGCCTTCGAGCGACGCCAAAGCCCAGTCTGGATGGCGCAGATCCATGAAGATGTCCGCCAGCGCCAGGGCGACGGCCACGTTGCCCGGCGTGGCCAGAAGCTGGGTTTGCAGCTCCGCGACCCGCTGGCGCACGGCCGGATCCGGCGGAAAAGCAGGCTTGACCTTCACATCTGGCCTGGGCATGAGAATCGCCGCCGCAAGCAGAAACAGAATCGCCAAGTCGAGAACGCGCGTGACCACGGACCCTATTCGTACCGCAGCACCGCCCTCCGGTCCAGCCCCCCAGCGCGCTACTGCCCCAAGATTCCCCAAGCTGTGGCAGAAAGCCCCGGTCAGATTCTCTCCTGCGCTGCCAGAACGCGAGAATTCTTGACTGGACAACAATGCCCGGTCTGTGGCATTTGAAATGCTTCCGTAGCTGGCGGGTGACTCTTGCTGGGGCGATTGGCGTCGGAGCGAGTCTGCAAACCATAACCTACCGCTTCTTCCACACCTCACGCTTTCTGAAATCTCTGGCCGGTTTCCCGTCGGACAGGCATGACTGTCTGGGACACTGGCACCAAGACCAAGGAGGAACAGATGACCATCCTTAAACTGCTGGCCGATGCTTTCCACGAAGGAGGATGGGGCATGTGGCCCATCCTCACCATTTTGATGATCACCATATCGATCGTGACCGAACGCTCCGTGGTGCTTCGTAAGGCCATCATTGACAAGGACAAGTTGCTTGCCCTGCTCCGTTCGCAGATTTCGGCGGGCAACATCCAAGGCGCGATCAAGGTCTGCACAGGCAATCCCACGCCCATGACACGTATCGTCCAGGCCGGCCTTATGCGCGCCAACCGGACGGAGCCCGAGATTGTCGCGGCCATGGATGAGGCCTCTCTGCGCGAGATGCCACAGGTCGAGAAGCGAACCGGCTACCTGGCCATGTTGGGCAACCTCGCCACCCTGGCCGGTCTGCTTGGGACCATCACCGGCCTCATCAAGGCGTTCGCCGGTGTGGCGGGCGTCGACCCATCGCAAAAGGCGACCCTACTGTCCAAAGGCATCTCTGAAGCTATGAACTGCACAGCGTTCGGCCTGACCACCGGGATCATCGGCCTCGCGGCCTTTGCCTGGCTGAATGGCAAGACACAGGGAATCCTCGACGACGTCAGCGAAATGAAGAAGAACGTGACCAACCTGCTGGCTAGCGCAAAGGCTGCGCTGCACGGGTAGCCCAACAAGTTACGCAACGCCAAAGAAAAGGAGACTGAGCCA
>PMIX01000383.1:0-2397 GCA_003158395.1 Myxococcales bacterium
GCCCGACAACTGGCCTCGCAGGGCGAGGCGGCCGCTGCCCGCGCTCTCCTGATCGCGCTTGAAGACGAAAGCGGGGCTCTCGCCCGACAGGCCACGGCCCAACTGGCTGCGCTCGACGAAGAGCAAGGCCGGTTCGAGGCTGCGGCTGAGCGTTGGGAGCGCTTGCTGGCTGAGGACATCGATGACCCAGAGCCCCGTGCCCGCGTCCTCCATTTGCGTCGGTGCCTCGGCGGCGCGGCGCCGCCCGCATGCAATCCCGTGGGAGTCACGCAGACCCTGATTCAGCCGGAGGGCGTTTCCCTGTCCCGCTACGAGATCCTGCGCGAGATTGGCCGCGGCGCCACTTCGACGGTCTACCTGGCCCGCGATCGCACTCTGGGCATCGAGCTTGCGCTCAAAGTGTTCCACCCGCCGGCCCGGCTGAGCGAGGCTTGCCAGCGCTTCTTCTCCGAAGCACGCCTGGTGGCCGGCCTGCGCCACCCGGGTGTGGTTGCCATCTACGACCTCGACGAAGCAGCCCGGACGCTGGTCATGGAATACCTGGCCGCGGACAGCTTGCGGGACCGGCTCGCGCGCACACGACCCTCGGCACTGCCCTGCAATGAAACCGTGGCCCTGGCTCGCTCCCTGCTGTCGACGCTGGCCCACGTGCACGGTGCCGGGGTGGTTCACGGCGACCTGACCCCGCGCAACATTCTCTATCGCGGNNATCTACCTCGCGCCCGAGCAGCTTCGTGGTGCGGTTTCGTCACCGGCCACCGATCTCTTCGGCGTCGGCGCTATCCTGTGGGAGGCGCTGGCGGGCCGGCCCATGCGGCAGTTCGCGGACCTGCTTGCGGGCCGCATCGAGCGCCCTCCTGTGGCACGCGTGCCGGACAGCGAATGCCCCGCCCACGCCAGCCTGGCCGACTTGGCCGCGTGGCTGACGGAAAGCGAGCCTGACAAGCGGCCCAGCAGCGCCGGCCAGGCGCTGGAGAGACTTACGCGCTACTCCTCCGGCCCGTCTTCTTCTGGCAGTCGCTCCCTCGGCGGGGCGTCCCCCGGTTGAGCCGGCCGTTTGCCACCAAACGCCAACTGCAGCGAGGCGTAGCCCTCCAGCATGATCCCGAGGTGCGGACCAGCCCCCAAGAGGCGCAGCTCGGCGTTGGCCGCGAGGTGGCGGGTGAAGTGATAGATGAAACCAGCGCCAGCGCCGTAAACGATCGGCCCGCTGCGAACCGTATCCGTGAGCAGCGTGGGCTTCAAGATGCAGTCCCCACTCGCGTCCTTCAGGCACACCCCGTTCGAACCCGTCACGTACTGCGGGTGCGCAAGGCTGTTGGTCGGCGGATAAGAGAAGCGGTATCCGTCTCCCCCGCCGAGATCGGCCGAGAACTGGATCTGCGCATTGCCAGCGCCCAGGTCCAGGTAGTAGAGGCCTCGCCCGATCACCGCGATCGCTCCCCCGGCCGGCCTGCCTGGGTGGGTGTCGCCGGAGCCTTCAATCGGAATGTACTCCAGGCGGGCCTGGACCGCGACCCCGATGTGTTCGGTGATGAGGTACCCAATCTCGGGATAGAAGGTGACCAAGCCGGCCACACGCACGCCGGCGGTGACAGGAGGGGCGTCGCGCCTCCATTCCAGGAGGGAGGGCCGGTGATAGGCGAAGCCGGTTCCCGCCCCTGCGCTCATCCAGAAAGCGCCCTGACGTCGGCGATGGATACCCCGTTCCAGGACCTCGGTGTCCTGTTCGTGCTTGATCCCCTTCAGGGGATCTTCCCCATCGCCCTTGCCAACAGTCACCACCCCCGGTTGCGCCGAAGTTGCCTCGGGCGGAGCAGGGTTGAGTATGATGGGGTTGGGGATGTCCTCATTTCCGTTGGTGGCCACCACGTTGTCGTCGCTGTCTCTGGCCTCGCAGTAGTACTGCAGGCTCTCTCCCGTCGCGGCCTCGGCTGGAATACTGGCCTCCATCCAGCCCTTGGGGGAGTTCTGCATAGCCGCGACGGCGTACGAGGGAGCACCCGACGCCCGGTAGTAGAGCAAGATACGTTCGGCCTTCAGCTTCGGTTTGGCAGTGCAACGGAGGACGATCTCCCGACCTTCGGTCGCCTCATCCACCGCGGGGCAGTAGAGGTCGGCGGGCAACTCGGCGGGCAACTCGGGTTCGCCGAGCGCAACCGGTGGGGTCGGGGGAGCCGGAGGCGCCGGCGCTATGGGCTGCGCAGGAGGAGGTGCCGGAGATGGCGACCGAGGGCTGGGCGTGATGCTGTCTCCCCAAGGATCGGTGTCGGTTCCATCGGTCGGCGCCTTGTCAAACACTTCGGTCAATTCCGGGGTTACCAGGGACGGCGTGAGCTGGATGTCGGCACGAATGCTCTTGGCCAGGCCGAAGTACCGCGCCGCACTCTTGCGATC
>PMIX01000383.1:2408-2688 GCA_003158395.1 Myxococcales bacterium
GCCTTCTTGTTCAGATCGATGATCTTCTTGACCGCCCGTTCATCAACTTGGCCCAGCGCCGGCGTGACCGACGCCGCCAAGACAGCGCCGATCAGCCCGACCCGCAGAACCAGCGACGCCCATCGGACGGTACGCGATGCTGCCGCCGGCTGTCGAGTAGTCGTGTTTCCCATGTTGGGTTTGTCCTTCCCTATTGCTTCGTTATCATAAATTCGACCCGTCGGTTTCTCTCACGTCCCGCTGCCGTCCTGTTGGTTTCGATGGGCTGATCAGGTCCGAA